>PMOP01000203.1:14586-17286 GCA_003161495.1 Acidobacteriota bacterium
CGCGCGGACTGCGGCTGAATTATCCCGAAGCGGTGGCTCTGATTACGGCGGACCTGCTCGAAGGTATCCGCGACGGGCGCTCGGTCTCCGACCTCATGGAGTTTGGCGCGACAATTCTGAAACGCGATGAGGTGATGGAAGGCGTCCCGGAAATGGTCGATGAAGTTCAAGTGGAAGGAACATTTCAGGACGGCACAAAATTGGTGACAGTGCATCATCCGATTCGATGATTAGTAGCGCGGGCTTTAGCCTGCGGATTTTTGCTGGCATAAAAGTCAAACCCCACAGACTTGAAAAGCCTGCGCCACTGGAGAAATCAAATGATTCCCGGCGAATACAAACTGGCGGAAGGCGATGTCGTCGCCAACGAAGGCCGCCGCGAAATCGCATTGGAAATTGCCAACACGGGAGACCGCCCCATCCAGGTCGGCTCCCATTTTCATTTCTTTGAAGTAAACCGCGCGCTGCGTTTCGACCGTGCCACCGCTTTCGGTATGAGGCTGAATATTCCCGCCGGGACCGCGGTGCGCTTCGAGCCCGGCGACTCCAAGAAAATCACGCTGGTCGAAATTGGCGGCACCAAACATGTTTACGGCTTGAATGGTCTGACCAACGGACTCGCCGATGAATCGACCAAGCCGGGCGCATTGAAACGCGCCGCCGAGCAAAAATTCTGACGGGTTTCTGAGAGGTTTCCTTCATGAGCCTGAAAATTCCACGGCGGCAATATGCGGACTTGTACGGTCCCACTACAGGCGACCGCATCCGCCTGGCCGACACGGAATTGTTTATCGAAATTGAAAAGGACCTCACGAGTCCCGGCGAAGAAGCAAAATTCGGCGGCGGCAAAGTGATCCGCGACGGAATGGGACAATCTTCGACAGCAACTTCAGCCGACGGCGCCCTCGATCTGGTCATCACGAATGCGGTGATCGTTGACCACGGCGGAATCTACAAGGCTGACATAGGAATTCGCCACGGACGCATAGTAGGAATCGGCAAGGCCGGCAATCCGGACATAATGAACGGCGTGACGTCGGGAATGATTATCGGCGCGGGTACAGAAGTGATCGCCGGCGAAGGAAAAATCGTGACGGCCGGCGGGATTGACGCACACGTCCATTTCATTTGTCCGCAACTTGTCGAGACCGCGCTTTCCGGCGGCTTGACGACACTGATCGGCGGCGGCACCGGCCCGGCCACGGGCACCGATGCCACCACATGCACTCCGGGCGCATGGAATATGCATCGCATGCTGGAATCCGCCGACGGTTTTCCAGTCAATCTGGGTTTTCTAGGCAAGGGAAATTCTTCTTCTCCTGAGCCGCTGCGCGAACAAATCGAGGCCGGCGCGATTGGCTTAAAACTGCACGAAGACTGGGGCACAACTCCGGCGGCGATTGATTGCGCGCTCTCGGTGGCGGAAGAATTCGACGTGCAAGTCGCAATTCACACCGATACGATCAACGAAGCCGGCTACGTGCAGGATTCGATCCGCGCGTTCAAGGGACGCACAATTCACACGTACCACACCGAAGGAGCCGGCGGCGGCCACGCGCCGGACATCATCAAAGTTTGCGGCGAGCCGAATTGCCTGCCATCTTCCACGAATCCTACGATGCCGTTCACAGTCAACACGCTCAACGAGCATCTGGACATGCTCATGGTGTGTCATCACCTGAGTCCTTCGATTCCGGAAGACGTGGCCTTCGCGGAATCGCGCATCCGTGCTGAGACGATAGCCGCCGAGGACGTTCTTCACGATCTGGGCGCGATCAGCATGATGTCTTCGGATTCGCAGGCGATGGGCCGCATCGGCGAAGTGATCACGCGCACCTGGCAGACGGCCGACAAAATGAAACGCCAGCGCGGGCCGCTGCCTGGAGAAAAATCCGGCAGCGACAATGTGCGCGTGCGCCGCTACGTCGCGAAATTTACGATCAATCCCGCGATCGCTCACGGCGTGGCCCACGAAATTGGCTCGGTGGAAACGGGAAAACTCGCGGACCTCGTGCTCTGGAAGCCCGCGTTCTTCGGCGTCAAGCCCGAGATGATCGTCAAGGGCGGCATGATCGCCTGGTCGGCGATGGGCGACGCGAACGCATCGATCCCCACGCCGCAGCCCGTGATTTACCGGCCAATGTTCGGCAGCTTCGGCGGCGCGCTGCACTCGACTTCGCTCACGTTTTTGTCGCGGGCAGGCATGAACGCGGGATTGCGCGAGAAGCTCGGCCTGAAAAAGAAAACCGTCGCCGTAAATCACTGCCGCGGCCTCACCAAGCGAGACATGGTTAACAACGACGCGCTGCCGCATATGGAAGTCGATCCGGACACCTACGAAGTGCGCGCCGACGGCGTCCTGCTGACATGCGAGCCCGCGCAAGTCCTGCCGATGGCGCAGCGCTATTTTCTTTTTTAGGATGCGAGTCGAATCGTTTACTCTCAGTCGGGTGCTCCGCCTTTTGCGGATTTCAAATGGTGGGGCTTAGGTTTAACAATCATGTGGGGAAACACGCTCATCATCGATCGCTTGCATCCTTCCGCGGATCGTGATGATTTGCGCGCGAAAGAAGAAGACAAACTCGTTCTCGCCTGGGAGCAGCGCCGCTGGATGCGAGGACGATTTACAACGATGCAAGGACGCAAAATCGGTGTCGCGCTTCCCACCGGGACGACTCTCTCGCCTGGAGCGATTCTGTA
>PMOP01000032.1 GCA_003161495.1 Acidobacteriota bacterium
GACCACATGTTCCGCAAGCGCGCGCTGGTGTACTACGACAATGATGGCGGCACGATCCATGTTTCGGGCCACGCCAGCCAGGAAGAACAAAAGCTCCTGCTGAACCTGGTGCGCCCGCGCTATTTCATCCCGATTCACGGCGAATTCCGGCAACTCTTCCGCCATGCCGCGCTTGCACACACGGTGGGCGTGGTTTCCGGGGAAATTCTTCTCATCGAAGATGGCCAGCCGATTGAATTCACCGATGATGCCGCCTATCGACGGGAGCCGGTGACAGCGGGACGCGTATGCGTCGATTCCGGCTCTCTCGAAGAGATCGAGGAATTCGTGATTCGCGACCGCCAGCATCTCTCCGAAGACGGGGTGGTGGTGCCGATCATCGCCATCGACAAGCACACGGGCCTGATCGAGTCCCAGCCCGAAATCGTGACGCGAGGCTTCCTTCCCTCCGAAGACGGCCAGGAAATAATGGCCGGAGCGCGCGAGGTGATTCTCCGGACCGTCGAGAATTCGAATCCCGAAGAAAAAACCGATTGGAGCGTCATCAAGGAAAAAATCCGCGTGGACCTGAGACGCTATTTGAAGAAGCAGACTTCCAAGCGCCCGCTGATTCTTCCCGTGATTCTCGAATTGTGAGCCGGCGCCGTGCCCATTCCCGGACTGATACTTCGTCCCTACCAGCCGTCCGATTTCGATGCCCTGCTTGCGATGGATCAACTTTGCTTTCCGAAGACAATCGCCTACGGACGCCATGAGATGAAAAGCTATTTGCAATCCGAAGACTCTCATTGCATTGTCGCGCAAGTTCCCGGCCCTGAAGTCTCCGGAACGATCGCCGGGTTCATCCTGACGGAATCCGACGCCGAGTTCGCGCACGTCATTACGCTCGACGTGCTTGAGTCCCACCGCCGCCAATCCATCGGTTCCCTTCTACTGGAGGCCGCCGAGCAGGAAGCCTCCTCGCGCGGCGTGACCAGCATGTATCTGGAAACGGCAACCACCAACAAAGCTGCAATTGCTTTGTGGAAAAAGCATGGCTATCGTGAGACTGCGACGATAAAAAATTATTACGGACGCGGCCAAAGCGCTTTTGAAATGCAAAAGCATTTAGAACGGAAATCCAAATAAAGGCCTGTTCATGAACCTTCTGCATGTAGTGATCCTAGCCATCGTGCAAGGCCTCGCTGAACTCTTGCCGGTCTCGAGTTCGGCGCACGTGGTAGTTTCCGAAAAACTAATGGGCCTCGACCCAACAGCTCCGGAAATGACTCTGCTCCTCGTGATGCTGCACACCGGCACGATGTTCGCGGTGATAGTTTATTTCTGGAAGCAGTGGGCAAAAACATATTTCCAAAGCGCGGAAGCATTCAAACAAATCATCCTCCTGCTTTTCGTTGCCACCGCATTGACAGGATTGATCGGCGAAGTCCTGATCAAAGCAATCGAAAAATTCGCCTTTCATGGCGCGCAGAACGCGGAGGTCGAACAGCTCTTCGGCCGGCTCGATCTCATCGCCCCGGCGCTCGCCGCAGCAGGCATCCTGATTTTGATCGCCGGCTTTTATGAGAAGCGCCATCCCTTCGCCGGAACGATCAGCACCGGCGGCCTGGGAATGAAGCAGGGCGCGCTCATCGGAATCGTGCAGGGGCTCTGCCTCCCCTTCCGCGGCTTTTCGCGTTCCGGCGCAACAATCTCCACCGGGCTTCTTGCAGGCGTTGAGAAATCGCGCGCCGAAGCGTTCAGCTTCGCTCTAGCCGTGGCGCTCACTCCGGCAGCGGACGGACGCGAAGTCCTCAGGCTCATGAAAGCCGAACGCATCAGCGGAGGATTGAATTTGGCATCCGCGATGGTGCCAAGCCTGATCGGCATGGTCTGCGCCTTCGCCGCCGGCCTCCTTGCGCTCAAATGGCTCAGCAAGTGGCTGGAGAGCGACCGCTGGTATTTGTTCGGGATTTATTGCCTGGCAGCCGCGGTAGTCGTTGGCATCCTGAGCCACATGGGTTACTGACAGTGGCACAGGCTTCCGTGCCTGTGTGGCATCAGCCAAATCTTTGTGGGGCACCGCTTCAGCGGTGCCGTAAAGTACGTAATATAAATACGGCTTTAGCCGCTGGCATGTTCGGAATCGAGTTGTCACACATGCTCTTCCGCCTGTCGGGTTTGGTCCTCGCCAGAACTAACCCGCGCTGCAATGAAATAGCAGCGAAATGGAAAAAGATACTGCGAATTCGTAGTTACTGTGGGCCAGCGCCTTCCATTATAAATACGCGGCTCTTCGCCGAGCTGTGGCGAATCGGTTTAATCGCCTCGTAGGCCGGCGAATCTTCCCAGGCCTTCGCTCTTTCCACGCTGTCAAACTGGATCACCACAAAACGTTTTGGCGGTTCTCCCTCGATCGACATGGATTTCCCGCCGCGAATAACGTAGTGGCCACCGGAGGCTGCAATCGTTCCCGGTGCTTTTTCCGCGTATTTCTGGAACGTGGCGGGGTCGGTTACATCCACTTCCGCAATAACGTAGCCGGGAAGAACGGCCGCCGGCCGCGCGTGAATTGCCCTGGCGCCCGCGATGCCAATCACCGAGCCTGCGAGCGCTGCCAACATTATTTTGTGTTTCGTTTTCATGGATTCCGATCCTCCTTTTGCACACATGCAAGCAATGCGCAAATCTATACATCCGGCTTTGGTAGTCGTCAATGACAATA
>PMOP01000214.1 GCA_003161495.1 Acidobacteriota bacterium
ATTCAGGCGCTGGCGCAGGCCACGCAGGAAATCATTGAAGGCAATTACGAAGCGCGCGTCAACGTGCAGGCCAAGGACGAACTGGAAACCCTGGTGCGCTCATTCAACCGCATGACCGAGCAGCTGGGCGACAGCCGGCGGCAGATCGACACGTTCACCAAGAACCTGCAGCAGGCGGTGCAGGAACTGGAGCGGCGCCGCACGCTGATGGAAACGATCCTGGAAAATATTCCCACCGGCGTGATTTCCGTCGATGAAACGGAAACGATCCGGCGCGTCAACCCCGCCGCGGTCCGCATGTTTGGGGAGACTTCCCGGCAGGCCATGAATTTTGTGCAACTCCTCGGGGAAGAAGCGGCGCACTCCGTGCACATCCTGATGCGGCGTTCGCTGCGTCTCGGAACCGCGAGCCAGGAGCTGGAATTTTCCGCGGCGGGGCAGTTGCTGCGAGCGGCGGTGACGGTTAGCTCGCTCGGCCCGCGCCGCACGAATCGCGGTTACGTGGTGGTGGTGGATGACTTGACCGACCTGCTGCGCGCGCAGAAAGCAGCGGCCTGGCAGGAAGTAGCGCAACGCATCGCCCATGAAATCAAGAATCCGCTGACGCCGATTCAGCTTTCCTCGCAGAGATTATCGCGCTACCTGGAACGGCATCGCGAGAGTTTTCCGAAGAATGAACCGCCGGAACTGGTGCGGCTGGTGGGTGAGTGTTCGAGCTTGATCGAGCGCGAAGTGCGCGTGCTCGAATCGCTGGTGGGGGAATTCTCGCAATTTGCGCGCTTTCCTACCGCCAAGCTTTCGCCGGCTTCGCCCAATGAAATTTTGAACGAAGCGCTTTCGGTTTTCGACGGCCGGCTCGAAGGGATCCGCGTGCGAAAAGATTTGACGCCCAATTTGCCGCTCGTTCGCGCCGACGGCGAACAATTGCGGCGCGTGCTTGTGAATCTGATCGACAATGCCGCGGAATCGATGGAAGGCTCTTCGGTAAAAGAAATGCACTTGTCCACGCGGTTCAACAGCGATCGAGAAATCGTGGAAATCGTGGTGGCCGACAGCGGGCACGGAATTTCTCCCGAGGATAAAGACCGTCTTTTCCTGCCTCACTTTTCGACCAAGGATCGCGGCACAGGGCTCGGACTGGCGATTGCCAGCCGCATCATGGCCGAGCACCACGGATCGATTCGCGTCGAAGATAATTTGCCGACCGGCGCAAAATTTATTCTGCAGCTTCCCATGTCGGAGGTCGCGTCGGCCCCGATATCCCCGCGGATCGGCTAAACCCCAACTTTCATGTCCAATTCCATTCTCATCGTGGACGACGAGCAAGGGATACGCGAAGTTCTTTCGTCCATCCTGACCGACGAAGGGTACGAATCGATTGCCGTATCTTCCGGCGAGGAATGTATCCGGCTGCTCGAGGAGCGCTCGGTCGATGTGGTGCTGCTCGATGTATGGCTCGAGGGAATCGACGGCCTGGAGACACTCGATCGCATCCGCAAGAACGGCGTGGACGCGATGGTGGTGATGATTTCCGGGCACGCCAGCATTGAAACCGCCGTGCGCGCGACGAAACTTGGCGCGTTCGATTTCATCGAGAAGCCGCTCTCGCTGGAAAAAGTTATTCTCGTGATCAAGAATGCTCTCGAAGTTCATCGCCTGGCGCAGGAAAACCGGCAGTTGCGGGAGGAAATTGGCGGGCGCACGCAATTGCACGGGGATACCGTGCCGATGCGCGCGTTGCGCCAGCAGATTGCGCTGACAGCTCCCACGAACGGGCGCGTCCTGATTTACGGCGAAAGCGGCACGGGTAAGGAACTGGTGGCACGCGCGCTGCACTTTGCGAGCCTGCGGGGCGACCGCGCGTTTGTTGAAGTCAATTGCGCGGCGATACCGGAGGAGCTGATCGAATCCGAACTGTTCGGGCACGTGAAAGGAAGCTTCACGGGAGCGACCGAAAACAAAGTCGGGAAATTTGCCAAGGCCGATGGAGGGACGCTCTTCCTCGACGAGGTCGCGGACATGAGCCTGCGCACGCAGGCCAAAGTGTTGCGCGTGCTGGAGGAGCAACGGCTCGAGCCTGTGGGCTCCAATCAAACGGTGAGCGTGGACGTACGCGTGATCGCCGCGACCAACAAAACTTTGGAAGAAGAAATCGCGCATGGCCGGTTTCGCGAAGATCTTTTCTACCGGCTCAACGTAATTCCCTTCACTCTGCCGCCGCTGCGCGAACGCATCGAGGATGTTCCGGTGCTGGCGCGCTATTTCATGCTGGAATTTGCCGCCGCGTACGGGCGAAAACCGAAAGAAGTGAGCGAGGCCGCGCTCGGCGTGATGGCGCGCTATCACTGGCCGGGCAATGTTCGCGAATTGCGCAACCTGATCGAGCGGCTCATGATCGTCGTGCCGCAGGACAAGATTGAGCCGCTGCATCTGCCGCCGGAATTATTTCGCGCCAGTTCGCGCATGGCGCAGAAGCCGAACGCGACGCTGCATGAGGCGCGCAGCGCGTATGAGCGGGAATTTATTTTGCGCAAGCTGGAAGAAAATCAGTGGCACATGACCCGCACGGCGGAAGCACTAGGCCTCGAGCGGAGCCATTTGTACCGGCGCATGCGCGCGCTGGGGATTAAGACGGAGGAGTAGTGGCGCATGCTTCAGCTTGCGGGGGTTAGGCCCTGCTCGGCCTAACCCCCGCAAGCTGAAGCATGCGCCACCTGGTGTTCAGTCCCGCTGGCGCGAGGCGGAGCAAATCAGCTTTTCGCGATAGCTGAACAAGAATAATCCGCACAGCCCAACTCCAAGCAGCAGCAAGCCGGACGGTTCGGGAGTTTGGACCAGGAATTCCTGGCCGTATTGGCCCTTATCAGGCGTGAGAATTTCAAATCCCTGGGCAGTCCAGCCGCCATTCACGGCGTTTGCGGCATCGGTGAGCAAAGCCGTCGCGCTGTTTGCCCCGGTGAACGGATCATGAGAGGCTCCGCCGGAAAGGCTCCAGATGGCCCATTGATCGGCTGCCTGCGTGGTTTGATTTGTAGTGCCCTGCATTTGAGTGATCAGCCAGGCTAAATCCTCGTACGTATGGAACGCGGCGAGGTTCGGATTTGTCAGCGTCGAATTATAAAGATACGTCGGGCTGTAATTCGATCCGCTCACGAGATTGGTGACCACCGCATTCCAGGTGTCTCCCGCCGTAATATCATGGCTGAAATCGACACAGTAGAATTCCGCGGCATGGCCGTTCAGAGTTCCTCCATAGGGAGGGATGCCGTAACCGCCGTTAGCAAACGCGTAGGTGCCGTTGATGGCGATCGTGCTATCCGCAAATGCGGCAGGAGCGAGAAACAAGAGCATCGCCAATGCGGCCAGTAGGACTTTTCCGGAGTCTCTCATAAGGGTTCCTTCATTTCGAAATTTGTGAATCCGCCGCGACACAAAATGCTTGAGTGGCATGCGGGTTTTTCTTCAAGGCTATTCTGAGGGGTATGGCAAAAACGTTAAATAGAACTAGGGCAACAAAATAGATAGTTCCGAAGCTTTGGTAGGACTAGTACCGCCGTGTTGGGGTCAAGTAGCGCGGGCTTCAGCCTGCGGGGTTTGGGCCTTGCAAGGACTAACCCCCGCAAGCTGAAGCCCGCGCTACTTTTATTTCTTCAGCACTACGGTCCAATTGGTGTTTACAGTGATAGGGGACGAGGCGGTTTGTTCCATGCTGGAGTTCATGAGGAAGCGCTGGCCATCCTTGGAAACGGCATAACGCCAGGCAGCCGACGCACCTGCTCCGAATCCGCCTAAAATTTGAGTGCGGAACAACATCTTCGGAGCGCCAATTTCCAGGGCGGATCCGGTGGCATGGACCTCTGTCGCCATCAGCGCGCCGCCTGGCGCGATGTAAAATAATTCCTTGCCGTCGGGCCGCCAGCGAGCTTCACTGCCGCCGCCGTTGGAGACAAGCCATTTTCCTCCCGAGGAAGCCGGAAACGGGCGGACATACACCTCTATCGTGCCGGATTCGTTTGAGGAGTAAGCAACCCATTTCCCGTCAGGCGAAAACTTGGCCTGCCCTTCGTTGAAAGGAGTGACCAGGTACGGAATTGGTTTTCGTTCCAAGCTTGCCGGGCCGTTGACATCCGGCAACACCCACAGATCGGAACCCGTGTCCTTGCCGTGCTCCAAGTACAGCAGCCAACGTCCATCGGAAGACCAATCAAGTGGGGACTTAATGCTATCGGAGTGAAACAAGATTTCTTCCTTGGTCGCGCCATTCGATGCTCTGCGGAAAATGTCGGCGGACTGGCCACCGGTACCGGCGTATACGATTTGGCTTCCGTCGGGCGACCAGATCGCATTGCCCGCACCGCTGTTCTCAAAAGTGAAGCGAGAGCTGACCCCTCTGGAGACGTCCAACACCCATATTCCCCAGATTCCTTGCGAGTCGATTCGGCCTTCCGCCACGCGCGTATCATCGGAAGACAAACTCATTTCGTCGCGCCGCGCCGGCTCTCCGACATGAGATAGCACTTTTCCTTGCCGGTCATACCAGACGAGCTGGCGGTTTCCGCTTCCGCCGTTGCTGGTAGCCAGGAATCCATTACGGGAGACGCTGAACAGACCGAGAAATCCGCCAGTCGTGCCCACGGTGTCCGCCACACGCACGGCCGCGGCTGCGAATTGAAGCCGCTTTTCATCAAAAGGCCGCGCCATCAGCGTGTCGCCGCGCAGAAAAAGCACGTTTCCCTGGCCATCGCCGGCTCCTGGAGCGTACTGCGGAAGAGAATCGCTTTCTGACAGTCGCTGGCTATCCTGTTCGGCAGGCTTTGCGTCGATGGACCCCAGGTACAATCCGGTATGTTCGGCAGGCCCAACCAGAAGATAAATGAAATGCTGCCCATCTTGAAGGAAGACCGGACCTGCGACCCCTAAGTCATTGCGCTTGGGATCGATCTGCGTCAGGGGTACAACCTCGCTTCCCGAGGAGTTCACACGATTTATGGCTGTTCCCGTGGAGAATAAAATGACGTCCTTCTGATTCCATGCCAACCCGTACATTGGGCCGGAATAGCTGCAAATCGTTTCCGGCGTGCCTCCTGTCACGTCGATCTTGCTGATTTTTCCCGAGCGAGCAAACGCCAGATTCCTGCTGTCAGGTGACCAGGCCAGCGCCCCCGCACCTTCCGTGCCCGCAAGCTTCCGCATTTCCACGGAATCCAGAGAGCGAATCCACACCGTCGGTTGCCCATCCATTCCCTGGACGATAAATGCCAGTTTGCTGCCGTCCGGGGACATGGCCAGGAGAGAAACCAGTCCGTTCTCCGGCGAAGCTAATTCAAATCGGACAGGGGCTACTTCGGCGGGCGGCTTCTGGCGAAGTTGCAGGAATGCCAGCGCCGCAGCGGCCACCAGGAACAACGCCGCCGCTCCCCAGGCGATTTTCGCCGACATCCATGGCGCGGAGCTTGCCGCAATGGCTGGCGGTTCAACCACAGCAGAATCCAGCAATAATTCCGCATCGCCGATATCGCGCAGGCGCTTCTTTGGATTTTTTTCCAGGCAGCGCGCCAGGAGCCGGCGGAACTGGGCGGGCACCTGGCTCAAGTCCGGCTGATCTTTTACGACGGAAGCGAGAGTTTCGGTGACATCTTCGCCGGTGAATAGTCGTTTGCCGGTGAGCAGTTCATAGAGCACCACGCCGAAGGCCCAGATGTCAGTCCGCTTGTCCACTGACTTTCCGCGCGCTTGCTCGGGGCTCATATACGCGGCTGTGCCCAGGATCACTCCCTGCATGGTGGCGGCTTTGCTCAGGGTCGGCGAGTTGCTTATGTCGACCGCGGATTGATCGTCGGCAAGCGCTTTCGCCAAGCCAAAATCCAAAACTTTGACTTTTCCTTCGGGAGTCACCTTCACGTTGGCGGGTTTCAGATCGCGGTGAATGATGCCTTTGTCGTGCGCGGCCTCGAGAGCTTCGGCGATTTGTCTGGCAATGGCGAGCACTTCTTCCACCGGCACTGCGCCATCCCGGCTGATGCGGTCCTGCAGCGTTTCGCCCGGGACGAGTTCCATGACGAGGCAACTTTTGCCGCCGGATTGTTCCAGTCCGTAGATGGTCGCGATATTGGGATGGTTCAGAGCGGCAAGCATCTTCGCTTCGCGCTGAAAACGGGCCAGGCGGTCGGGATCGTGCGCAAAAGTTTCCGGCAGGACTTTGATGGCCACGTCGCGACCGAGCCTCGCGTCGCGCGCCAGATACACTTCGCCCATGCCGCCCGCGCCGATCGGCGCGACGACTTCGTAGGAACCAAATTTTGTGCCCGAGGCAATTGGCATAATACTCCGTCATTTCGGAGTGGCGAAAGTATACAACCAGAAGACGATTTTCAGGAATCATCGATGGGAATCGGCCATGGGAAGAGCTTGCAGAATCCGCAGGGCGTCCCACCATTTCAAATTCAGGCTGGATTCGCGCTTCCAGGAACTGTTCACAATTGAACAGATTTCCAAAAGCGGGCACGCTACAAATACGTCAGCTTCCGGTGAAGCCGATTTCCACTGAGGGGGAGGCTGGCCAGCATGATCGTCGATCGAGCGAAATATTTTACGCCCGTGTATTCGTCCTGGTTCGGTAAACCTGTACTGATGCTCGTCGTTTTCCGCCAATTACAAATTCCCATGCTTTGCCACATTGTTGGCGAATCTGCCGCCGACGTGCGCGTCCGCGTACAGCCTGGATGGGAAATGGATGTCCGAAAGAATTTGGTTTTAGACGTCAAGGAAATCGTCATGGCCCCGGAAGACAGGATGAATTGAAGTGACCGCGTCTGCCAATGGCCCACTTCTTTTGACCTGCATGCTTTGACGATCCAACTTGCCACTTTCTCCGCGCATCCAAGGTAAGCGCGAGCCGCCCATCGCCGCGAGATCTGCCTCTTTTTAAAAATGCGACAGGCCGACGCATATTCTATATCTTGGAGAGATATATTGCCCGGAATCCCAAGGACCATCCTAGTTTTCGTCATTCTTCTTACGCCGGCGATTGGACAAGCGCAGGCATACCCACCTGACAATTCAACCCCGATTGAATCTGTGCAGCAATCCTCCCCGGCACCGAGCGATCAAGCGGTTGCGCCTTTGCCTGACAAACCCACGCCTGTTACGCCGGACCAGACTGCGGGCGGGCAAGCAAAAAAGGACGATTCGCAAGCTGAGCAGACCAAGCGGATGCTTTGGGTCATTCCCAATTTTGGAGCCGTGAACTCCAATACGCAGCTCCCGCCGCTGTCCACGCGTGAGAAATTCGTCCTCGCCTCCCAGGACAGTGTTATCGATTATTCCTCCTACACCTGGGCCGGAATCCTGGCGGGTCAAGCGATGCTATTAAATTCCGATCCGGAACTGGGCCGCGGAATCAAGGGGTATGGACGCTATTACTGGCGCACCTTCGTGGACGGAGTGTCGGGGACTTTTTTTACCGA
>PMOP01000474.1:0-826 GCA_003161495.1 Acidobacteriota bacterium
AAATTTATGCCGATACTTGTGGAGTCACGCCGCAGGCGCCACCGCGGCGCGCGCGCAAGAGATGTCCTTGATAGGGCCGGGCCGAAAAACCGCGCGCAAATTCGGCCGCATCGAGCAATTTTTCCAAATTAATTCCCGTGTCGTAACCCATGCCTTCCAGAAAATCGACGAGATCTTCCGTGGCAAGGTTGCCGCTTGCTCCGGGGCAATAGGGACAACCGCCCAGGCCGGCGGTGGAAGAATCAAACTCGCGAACACCCATTTCCAGTCCCGCCAAAGTATTGGCGAGACCCCGGCCGTAGGTGTCGTGGAAATGGAGCACCAGTTCCTTGCGGTGCAGCTTCAATTCGTTTAGAAGGCGGCCGACGGTTTCCTTGACTTGATCCGGGAAGGCCATGCCGTCCGTGTCGCAAATAGCGATGCGCCACGGGGCGATCGCGCGCGCGGTTCGCACTGCGTTCAGCACGGCCTGGCTTGAGATTCTTCCTTCAAAGGGGCAATGGAAACAGGTGGAAAAACCCACGCGCAGGATCACGCCGTCGCGTTGGGCCAGGCGAGTGGTTTGCTCCAACAGTTGCAGGGATTCGGCCATGCTGCGATTCAAGTTTTTGCGGTTAAACGTTTCGCTCGCGGCAATCACGAATTCCATGTGGCGAATGCCCGCGGCCAGGGCTCGCTCGTAACCTTTCAGGTTGGGCACCAAAGCGGAAAACGTCGCGCCCTTGAATTTGCCGAGTCCCGCGGCGACATCTTCCGCGTCCGCCATTTGCGGCACCCATTTGGGATGGACGAAGCTGGTGGCCTGAATCTCGGATACGCCCGCCTG
>PMOP01000474.1:974-2418 GCA_003161495.1 Acidobacteriota bacterium
AGTTGACCATTTATCCGCCATCCCGTAACCTGTATTCCTGCCTGGAATCAGACTCACAAAGGCGGAAATGCCCTTGCAAATGAATTTGGCCCAATTTGGCCTGCGTGTGCCCAAATAATTTTTTCCTAAACTAAAAAGAATGGACTGAGAGAAAAGACATGCCAGGAATTATTAAGGAAAGACTGTTTACTCCCGGACCGACGCCCTTGCTGCTGGAAGCGCAGCTTCGCGCGCTGACCATGACGCTGCATCACCGCACGGACGAGTTTCGCGCGCTGATGCGGGAAACGCTCGACAACCTGCGGTATTACTTCAACACGAAAAATGATGTTGTGGTGTTTGCCAGTTCGGGTACGGGCGCAATGGAAGGCGCGGTGTCGAATCTGCTCTCTCCCGGCGAGCGCATTCTGATCGGGACGGCGGGAAAATTTGGCGAGCGCTGGGTTCAACTCGCGAATGCTTACGGGATCGAAGCGGTGGTCGTGGAAGCGCCTTACGGGCATCCTGTTCCTATCGCCGAGATGAAAAAGCATCTTGAAACCGGCGGGGCGTTCCGAGCTGTTTTGATCCAGGCCACCGAGAGTTCGACAGGCGTGCGTAATGACGTCGAGTCGCTCGGCAAGATTGTTTCGGCGCTGCCGGAATGCTGCTTCGTGGTGGACGCCATTACCGGACTCGGAACTACCGACTTGCGCCCGGACGAGTGGGGAATTGACATCATGATCGGGGGATCGCAGAAAGCGACGATGATCCCGCCAGGCCTGGCATTCGCCAGCATCAGCGATAAGGCTGGGCGGGCGATGGAAAAATCGAAGCTTCCGCGCTACTACTTTGACTACGCGAAGGAACGCAAGAGCCTGGCGAAGGGAGAATCAAGTTACACGCCGGCGACTTCGCTCGTCGTTTGCCTGCACGGAGCTTTGAATTACATCAAGGAACTGGGGCGCGAAAATCTAATCGCGAATGCCGCGCTTTTGGCTGAGGCGACGCGCGAAGCGGCCGTGGCCATGGGGCTGACGAACTTTGCGGCGAGTTCACCGGCCAATGCCGTGACTGCCATCAACGCTCCGGCGGGGATCGAGTCCACCAAGGTAGTTAAAGAAATGCGCGCGCGGTTTGGCGCCATTCTTACCGACGGGCAGGGCACGATGAAGGGACACATGTTCCGCATCGCTCACCTTGGCTATTACGATTTTCTGGATCTCCTGGCGGTGCTTGGCGCGCTGGAAATCGTGCTGCAGAAGGTCGGGCATAAAGTCGAGCTCGGCAGCGGTGTTCGCGCCGCGCAGAATGTGTATTTGCGGCATTCGTCCTAATCCAACTGGAGTTCTCTCTGTGTTCTCGCAGTTCTCTTTGATCTCTGTGTTAAATCTTTAGCCGCGACAAAGGCAAAACTTAACACAGAGAACACAGAGAAATGCGAGGGCACGGAGAATCTTGAGAG
>PMOP01000474.1:2449-3444 GCA_003161495.1 Acidobacteriota bacterium
GAGGAAGAAATTCGCGACGCGGACGCACTGCTCGTTCGCAGCGCGACGAAGGTGACGGCCGAATTGCTGGAAAAGGCCAAGAGCCTTCGCGTGATCGGGCGAGCCGGCGTGGGCGTCGATAATGTTGACCTCGATGCCGCGACGCGCAAGGGCGTGCTGGTCATGAACACTCCCGGCGGAAACGCCATCAGCGTGGCCGAACATACGATGACCATGCTGCTGGCCATGGCGCATCCCGTCACGCAGGCCGACGCTTCGATGAAGGCCGGCAAGTGGGAAAAGAAAAAATTTACGGGCAGCGAATTGCGGGACAAGACGCTGGGTCTTGTCGGCCTCGGCACGATCGGCACCGAAGTCGCGCGGCTAGCGCAATCGTTCAAGATGAAGGTAGTGGCCTTCGATCCCTATGTGTCCACCGTGCTCGCCATCGAGCAGAATATCCGGCTTGTGCCACTCGAGGAATTATTGAAGACCAGCGATTTTATCAGCCTGCATTCCTCGCTGACGCCGGAAACGCGGCATCTGATCAACGCCAAATCGCTGGCGCTGACCAAAAAAGGCGTGCGCATCGCCAATTGCGCGCGCGGAGAATTGGTGGACGAAGCGGCGCTGCTCGCGGCTCTTGAGAGCGGGCAGGTGGGCGGCGCGGGGCTTGACGTGTTTGAGGCCGAGCCGCCCGCCGATCCGCGCCTCGTGCAGAATCCCAAAGTGATTGCCACGCCGCACATCGCGGGCTCGACCGAGGAAGCGCAAAAAGTTGTCGGGACGCGCATCGCCGAACAGTTGCGCGATTACCTGAAGACCGGTGCCGTCAAGAACGCCGTCAACATGCCGTCCATTTCTCCCGAAGAGTTCAAGAAGCTGGAGCCTTATCTTCAGCTCGGAGAAAAAATGGGCGCGTTTGTCGCGCAATTGACGGAGAAACCTTTTTCGGAAGTTTCCATCAGCTACGATGGCGGCCTCGCGGATCTGAACACGCATCTCGTGAAAAACGC
>PMOP01000086.1 GCA_003161495.1 Acidobacteriota bacterium
GCGATCACGCGCACATCGACCGGGGTTTCCACTTTACTGCCGAGGCGGCGAACTTTGTGATCCTCGAGCACACGCAGCAATTTCGCCTGTGTCGGCGCGGGCATTTCGCCGATTTCGTCGAGCAGCAGCGTGCCGCCGTCGGCCAGCTCGAAGCATCCGAGCCGGCGCTCAGCCGCTCCCGTGAAAGCACCGCGCTCGTGGCCGAAAATTTCGCTTTCCATCAGCGATTCGGGAATCGCGGAACAATTGATTGCAATGAATGGGCGGTCCGTGCGCGGCGAGAGCCGGTGAATCGTGCGCGCCAGAATTTCCTTGCCCGACCCGGTTTCTCCCGTGATCAGCACGGAAGCGGACGATGGCGCGACTTGTTCGACCAGATGCATGACTTCTTGCATCGCTTTGGACTGGCCCACCAGGTCGCCCAGTTTTCCTGATTCGCGAAGTTGCCGAGTGAGCGCCGCGACTTGTTTGCGGTCTCGCACGCGGCCAAGCGCTCTGTCCAGCAGCACATGCAGGACCGAGCCCTTAAGCGGCTTTTCGATGTACCAGAACGCGCCGGCTTCGATGGCCGCCACGATGCGCTCTTCGCTGCCTTTGCCGGTGATGATGATGGCCGGAACGTTTTGCAGCTCTTCGCCGAGCCGCGCCAAGAGGTCCAGGCCATTCATTCCGGGCAACTCCACGTCGGCAATCAGCACGGCGGGCGCAAACTCGGAAAATTTTGCCAGGGCGTCTTCGGCGCT
This sequence comes from Acidobacteriota bacterium, assembly GCA_003161495.1. Classification (GTDB taxonomy): domain Bacteria; phylum Acidobacteriota; class Terriglobia; order Acidiferrales; family UBA7541; genus Palsa-360. Next base: position 744 of record PMOP01000086.1, read on the forward strand.
GCTTACGCCCAGCACTTCATATCCCCAGCGGCGTAACAGAGCTTCGTATCCGAGGCGAGCGTTCTCTTCGTCTTCGACGATGAGCACGCGATCAGGAGAAGGTTTTGCTGTTTCGAATCGTGTCGCTTCAGCCATTCAGTTTGTGAGCGATCCCCTGGATGTTGGGGCAGCGCCTCAGTTTGAATCTACCAGCACCGCCCCGGTAATGCCAAGCTTAGATGCGCGTTGGGCTGTTCTTACCCTCATCCGCTGATTCCGAGTCAGATTCTTCACTGAATTTCTATGCCGGCTCAGGAAAAGGAATCGTGAAGTGGCTGCAACTCGGGGCAAGTTCATTAAGAAGAGCTGTGGCCTTCGCACTTCAGCACGCCGAGGTATGCGCTCCATGGACCTACCGCATCGCGATATTGGTGGGCCATGATCCTTGAGACTTGGTGCAGATGATTCAGGTCATGAGCCGCCCAAGTCGCCAGCAACTCTGACAGAGTAACGACTCCGAGGGCAGGATGCAGACCACGCCGCTCGAAGTCCTCCTGGCGCAGATTCAATGCGCGCAATTCGGTCAGGCCTTCTGACCGCAAGCGGGCAAATTCATCCAGCAACTGCTCGAGCGATTTGCCTTCACTCTCTCGTTTTTGTGCCCAGCGATCGAAGGGCTCAAACTTTTTAGTCTCGCCAAATTGTAGTATGACCTTTGCCCGCGGCATCCAATCCGTTCGTTCAGCGTGAATCAGATGGCCGACGACATCGAAGGCGCTCCAAGTGTTTTCCCCTTCATTCTGGAGCGTCCATGTTTCCGGCAGATCGCGCAGAAGCGCATTGAGCGCAGCAGGGGTGCGGGAGAGAATCGCTATCGTATGGTTCAAGTTATGTTCCATCATGCACCTCGATTCGTGGGCAGCAATTTTCGAGAATTTCCGATTGTATTTATTCCGGGTCGCCTAAGTGCTTGTCGGCAGGATTAGACGTGGTCCCCTCTCGTGCGATGCATCCGAATTTTGGCGCGACGAAACTGTTCGCTCGGCATCGACTTGCAAGAATGTTACGATTCGACCCTGACGATTCGTCAACGGGAAAAATAATAGCAGGCGGCAATCGAAAATTGTTAAGGGGAGATCCATGCGAAATCCAAAGGTAGCGTTCGCGCTCGTGGCCATGACCGCGGCTGGGTTCGTGGCGGGTTTGCTGGTGGAGAGCAGAATAGAGCGCGTGCAGGCGCAAGCGCGGCCCGACTCCGCGTTCCCGGCCGTGCCGGGACAAAAGGGCGGCGAAGACATCACGGGTCCATACGAACCTGTCACGGACTGGCCGCAGCCTTTGACTTCGCTGCCCGGGCATGAGAATTGGACGTGGGGAGCTGTGGAAGGCATCTACGCGGAGAGTCCGAATCGAGTGTTCATCGCGCAGCGCGGAGAATTGCCGGCGCTGAAGCGGCCTGTGAATACGCCGATTCCCGCTTTTGGGCCGAGCCTTTCCTTTCCAACAGGCGAAGTGCCTTTCCGAAATGCTTCGCAAGGGCCTGTGGCCAGCCTGCCGGGCGGAGGCGCTCCGGGCGATTTGCCCGAGGACGCCGATAAAAAATGGAGCGGCAAGAAGGGCGTTGACGCGCGCTGGGAACATGCGCTGGTCGTTGTCGACGCGAGCGGGAAAATTTCCGAGGATTGGTCGAAGTGGGATAACTTTTTCGAGCGGCCGCACGCTGTGTACATCAATCCGTACGACGCGGAAAAAAATATCTGGGTCGTCGACGATTACAAAGAGGCCGTTTTCAAATTCAGCCACGATGGCAGCAAGCTGCTGCAGACCATTGGCACGATCGATCAATCGGGCGCTGACGACAAGCATTTCAACCGGCCCACGTTTCTCACCTGGCTACCGGACAGCACCCTGTTCGTCTCGGACGGATACAACGGCACGCGGGTCGCGAAATTCGACAAGGACGGAAAATTCCTGCTCGCCTGGGGAGAAAAAGGCGTCGCGCCGAATGAGACGCGTCCCGGCTATTTCAATGTCGTGCACGGAATTGCCGCGGACCCGGTCACGCATCACGTGTACGTAGTCGATCGAAGCAATCACCGCATCCAGGTTTTCGATGAGAACGGAAAATTCGTCGACCAGTGGCCGGTGGACAAATATTCGTCCATCAATTTTCTGTATCTTTCCGCGGACAGAAAACTGTGGGCCGCCGACGATCGAAATTCGAAAATCGTGGAGTACGACCTCGACGGACATCTGCTCTACGCCTGGGGCACGCTGGCCGATTGGCCGGG
>PMOP01000447.1 GCA_003161495.1 Acidobacteriota bacterium
GGCACGCTGGCCGATTGGCCGGGTGGCCTTTTTAATACGCACGGAATGAGCGTCGACCAGGAAGGAAATTTTTACGTCGCCGAAGTCGGCAATGGCCGCGCACAGAAGTTCCGCCCGCGTCAGGGAGCGAATCCGGCGCTTCTCGTAGGCAAGCCTGTTTATTCGGCCTGGAAATAGCGGGCGTGGATCGGCGCCGGGTCGCACGCACCAAATGCGGTTAGTAATTTAAATGTGGACAGGATGTAGCCCACAGGATACACTCTGCCATGATAGAGGTTCGCAAAACAGCCGCTTTCTCGGACTGGATGTCGAAACTTCGTGATCACCCCGCACGGGCCAAAATTGCAGCCCGAATCGATCGGCTGGCGTTTGGTAACCCCGGTGACGTTGAACCTGTCGGGGAAGGCGTCAGCGAATTGCGAATCCATTCCGGCCCGGGTTATCGGGTTTATTTTGTGCGACGGGGTATGACGTTAATCGTGTTGTTGTGTGGCGGCGATAAGACAACGCAATTCCAGGACATCAAGACCGCTAAAATGTTGGCGGCGAATTTGGAGAAATGAGAATGGCAAAGAAGAAATCAAAAACTTCACTTTATGATTCCGCGGAATACCTGGACAGCCGCGAAGCGATCAATGCCTATATGGAAGAAGCCTTGGAGACGGATGATCCGGCTTTCATTGCCAAGGCGCTGGGCACGATTGCTCGCGCTCGCGGCATGTCACAGATTGCCAAGAAAGCCGGGCTCTCCCGCGAAAGTCTCTACAAAGCGCTGAGCACGGAGGGTAATCCGGAGTTTGCCACGATCATTCGCGTGATGCAGGCGTTAGGGTTGAAATTGTCCATTACAGCCACGCAAGCGCACTAATCCTCCGACACATTTTACAGGATGCCCGCTTTTACCATATTCCTCCTTGCATTACCTATCCGATGAACAGGCGGCAAAAAATATTTGGGGAGAAGCTATGCGCAGATATAATGACGACCGTTTGCGGTTTGGAACGAACGGTCTAACGCTTGGTACAAGCACTTCGCCATTTCGATCAACATCATTGTGGAGGTTTTCTGTTCATGTTGCGACTGATCCTGCGGGGTGCAGGGCTATTGATTTTGATTGCGCTTCTCGCTCCGGCCGGTTTCTCCGAGACTTCGACAGAAAAAATCGATAAAGATTTCAGGAAAACGGGCGCCGCGACGGTGGAAACCTCTTCCGATACCACGGAACCTTCCGACATAACCAAGCCCGACGAAACCGCGGCTTCGGAAGCAATTTCCCCAGCCACGCCCGGTCCTTCGGCACAAAGCTCGACCGCCGATAAAGCGGATGAAAACTACAGGCCCGCGCCGAAATTTACACCCATGCTGGCAACGACGGGAACGATTGGACTGTTTACAGTGGAAACCGCCGAGACATTGCCAAAGGGCGCCTTTGCATTTTCCGTTTTCGGAAATAAATTCGGGCGTATGCCGGGGAGCATTTCCATACTGGAATTCGGCGCGGAACTGAGTTACGGCATCACGGACCGGCTGAACTTCTATGCCGCCTTTGATCCGTACGAGCGCGCGCATATCGGGTGTCCCGGCCAGTTGAGCCTGCGGTCGATTCCCCTGTCCACTTCATGCGCGCCTTCGACATTCGGCACGCCGGTCCCCGGTTCCTTCTTCCCCACGGCGGACGGCAGCGCTTCCGGATATATTCTGGATTATCCTTTTGCCGCGAACAATACCGGCGGCGTCGGAAACGTGACCCTGGGGCTTAAATACGGATTCCTTTCTCAGCGGCACGGCGCTCCGGTCAGCTTTTCGGTCCGCAATGAATTGATTCTTTCAACGAAGACGGACTTGAATCAGCTGCTTGCCAACGGCACGCAATCGAGCCCATTGAGCGATCTGGTTTCCCTGGCGCTCAGCAAGCAATGGGGCCAGGCGATTACCTGGACCTTCAATTTCGGGTACATGTTCGTCCGCGCCCCGCGCGATAGCCAGTCCCAGCCCCTGTTTGACATGCCCGATCAAGTGCGGACCGGCGTAGGTTTCCTGATGTTTCCTGAGAGCCGCATCCAACCGATGGTGGAGTATTCCGGCGTAATTTTTGTTACCGCTCCGAACACGCCGCCGGACAATTCGTTTGGCGCGCGCGATCCGGTCGAAGGAGTGTGGGGATTGCGGATGTATCCCTGGAAGCATCTGGCCTTCGACATCGGCTACCGGTACATGCTGAATCTGAGGGACCTCAACGATCGGAACGGATTTGTCATAAAGATTGGGACCGCTTTCTGGCCGGAGAAGGCCCCGCCAGTGAATCGCGGACCCGCGATTTCTTGTTCAGCGGATAAGACCATGGTGAATTCGAATTCGAACGATGCGGTGGCGGTTCACTGCACGGCCACGGATCCCGATAACGCGCCTTTGACCTACACCTGGTCCTCGACCGGCGGCAAAGTGGATGGCGATGGGCCTCAAGTCCGCTGGCTTTCCGCGGGCGCGCCGCTTGGGTCCTACACAATTACCGCGAAAGTGGACAACGGGCGTGGCGGCTTCGCCAGCTCCAGCGTTGTCGTCCGCGTCGAATCGAAGTAAAAATTCGCGGTCGTAGACGAGTCCGCCTCAGCGGATTATACCCATGCATCCGGCACGCTAAGGCAACAGAGCCGGCGCGGACAATCGCCTGAACAATCCATGCACCCTGTCGAATGTTTTCAAGGACCCTAGCCTTCGGTTTGAAAGAGCCTTTACCTAATGCCTGAGCAGATTGCAGCGACAACCGAATCAGCCCCCATTTCCTTCACAGAGCAAGACCTTGCATTATTCAGCGCGGCTTCCGGTGACCGAAACCCGCTCCATCTGAGTCCGGAGTATGCCCGGCGCACTCCGTATGGACAGCGCGTCGTATACGGCTGCCTCGGAGCGATTGCCTGCCTCGGCCGCATTCGCCTGCCCGCCGGTTCGTCCTCGACATCAGTCGACGCCAGGTTTCATGCGCCAATATTATTAGGAGTTAACTATCGAGTTGATACATCAAGAAACGGGAATCGCTGGGAGGCTCGTCTGTTTGACGGAACCGCCGCGGTCCTCACCCTGAAGGTGACCGCAAAGATCTCCCAAGGAAATGAAGCGCCGCAGGTCACCGGAGCCTCGTCCGTGTTTGAGCGCCGCGAGGCGGAAGTGCGAGGCCAGGAATCCATCGTCCCGGGAGTGACCGCTTCCGGAGCATACGGCAGCGATGCCGCGGCTCTGGAAACGTTGACGCAGCGATGGGGCGTTGCGGACCCGTTCCTGCCGGCCATGCTTTGCTGGGCAAGTTATCTGGTGGGAATGGAGTTGCCCGGAGAATCCGCTCTTTTTTCCAGGCTTTTATTGCGCTTCGAGGGAACGGCTCGAAGCGTTGCCGGGCTGACGTATCACGCTTCGGTCGTGTCCGTCGATTCTCAGTTTGGACTTATCGAAACAAATGTTTCCCTTTTCGCGGGCAGTTCGACGGTAGCCTCCGGGCAATGCTGGTCGTACACGCGGCAGCCGGCTCCGGAAGTGGAAGAGGTCGATTCCACCGGAGTAAGGCGGGACAGTCTGGCGGGACGCGTGGCGATTATCCTGGGGTCCAGCCGCGGATTGGGAGCGGCAATCGAGCGGGCGCTGGAACTGCGCGGCGCGGCCGTCTTTGGGATGGCGCGCTCCGGCCAAGCCGGCGACGCATCGCGGACGGAAGCAGGAAATGCCGCGGACCCGGAAGCGTTGCGGCGATTGCGGCAGCGCGTCACGAAAGAATTCAGCCGCCTTGATTTTCTCATCTGTAATGCCTGCCCGCCCGTTCTGCCGCTCGTTCTTGAGTCCAATGCCGCGGAGCGCATCAAGGAATACGTGGAGGAGGCCGTGTCCCTCACGCTTGCGCCGCTGTGCGAGTTTTTGGAATTATTAAATCGCAGCGAGGGGTGTGCTGTCATCATCTCGTCGGCGTATGTAGAGCATCCCGTGGCGGAGTTTCCTCACTATATTGCGGCGAAACGCGCCGTGGAGGCGCTGGCATGTGTCGCGTCCTTGCAATATCCGCGCGTCAGTACTCTGATCGTGCGGCCTCCCAAACTGCTCACGGCCATGACCAACACGCCGATAGGGAAGCTGGGGGCCGCATCGCCGGGGCTGTTTGCGGGCCGCATCGCTGCGCGTCTGGAAACTCCGCTGGCGCCAGGGAAGACGGAAATCCTCACTTTTCAAGGAGAAATCCCGGGAAATCATTGAACCGGACG
>PMOP01000496.1 GCA_003161495.1 Acidobacteriota bacterium
AGGATTCGCGGCGCGGTATTGGCGGAAGCATTTTTTTTGCTCTTCGGTGCATCCTCGCTCACGAGCGAAACCGAAAAGGACGGCGCGATTTGCTTGGTATTATCCAGCTCGGCGATAGCCATCACGGTGCGCTGGGCGAAAATGTGTTCCGGCAATTCGAGGCGCACATCGACGCCGCCGAGCACCACGCGCGAAAGCAGTCCCGAAATCAAAAGTCCGGCTAACAAGCACGCCAGCACCATGAACATCAGATTGTTCCCTGTGTTCACGGCGGCGCCGCCGATCACCACAATTCCGATGATGTAGGCCACGCCCTCCGGCGTCACTTTGTAATCGATTTGGTAGCTGAGCCAGCTGATCGGCGTGCGCCGAGCCAGCGCCGGAACGACGGTCAGCGCGACCCATCCGGCCAGCGCCAGGGCCGACACCGCGGACATTCCCGCGATCACCAGGTGCCCTTCCTCGGCCGCCGCGCCTGAATACAGCGCCAGAAAAAGCGCCATGGCCAGCGCGCCCATGGCGATGCCAAAGCTGCGCCAGCTGGGGCGGTCCAGAGTCTCGCGCAAACGGTTCCATTGGGCGGCGCGCGAAATTCCCACCGCCTTGCGTAAAAGCGGGGGACCGACGCGCCGTTCGACAAATTCGGGATTCATCAGAGGGGAACGGGAGTGGAGTCGATGATTTCGCGAAGAACCATTTCGGCCTGCGTCGATTTTTTCTGCGTCGAAGCGTAGCGCGTGTTCACCACCATGCGGTGCGCGAACACCGGCAGGATGAGCTGCTTGAAATCGTCCGGCGTGCAATAATCGCGCGCTTCGAGGAAGGCTCGCGCCTGGGCCGCGCGCTGCAGCATCAGCACGCCGCGGGGGCTCACGCCGAGCGTGAGCTGCTCGGAACTTCGCGTGCGTTCGACAATGTCCAGGGCGTAGTCGCGCAGGCTGTCGTCCACGCGCACCTTCTCGACGGCGCGCTGCATCACTTCCACTTCCTCCGCTTCCATCACGGGAGTGACTTCGGCGGCCGCGTTGCGCCCGCTGGAATGCTGCTGCATGATTTCGCGCTCGCTGTCGCGTGACGGATATCCCATGCCAATGCGCAGCAGGAACCGGTCCAGCTGCGATTCCGGAAGAGGATAAGTTCCGTGGTGTTCGACGGGATTTTGCGTCGCCAGCACCATGAACGGTTGCGGAAGCTTGTACGTGTGGTTATCCACGGTCACCTGCGCTTCGTTCATGGCTTCCAGCAGCGCGGACTGCGTCTTCGGCGTGGTGCGGTTGATTTCATCCGCCAGAATGATATTGGCGAAAACCGGGCCGGGCTTGAAATCAAAGCGCTGCTCAATCTGGTTGAACACGCTGGTGCCCACGACGTCTGAGGGCAGCAGGTCCGAAGTGAACTGAATTCGATGGAACGTACAGTGGAAGGAATTCGCCAGCGCCTGCGCGAGTGTGGTCTTGCCTACGCCCGGCACATCCTCAATCAGCAAGTGGCCTTTGGCCAGCAGGGCCACGAGCGAAAGGCGAATCACTTCGTCTTTGCCGCGAATCACGCGCCCTATGGAAGCCTGTAACTGTGCAATCAGATTTGCCGTCGCCGTGGTCATTGAGTTGAAAATCCCTATCGCTTCTGTTACAAACGAAGCGTGTTTCATGGGCGATTAGCTCAGTGGTTAGAGCGCTCGCTTCACACGCGAGAGGTCCAAGGTTCAAGTCCTTGATCGCCCACCACTACCCACGCACAACCATGTTGCCATCAATTCCCGAAATATCTTAGCGTTTGCCGACCGAGCTGTGCCCAAAAAGTTTTTGAAGACTGGGCGGAAGGCCGTTCACCCTTCGTGCTGTGATACCCTGAGCAGGGCGCGGGGAAACCCGGTGCCAGCACGTCTCGGGCCTGGCGATTCGTTCGACGCGCAAGCAAAGGAACCCAAATTGGCGGCGACACTACGATTTTTTCAATTTTTATCATTGGGCTGCTGGCTCGGCGCCATCATCTTTTTCATTGTTTTCACGCAGGGAATCTTTTCCGTGATGCCGACCAAGGATTTGGCGGGGGTGGTCGTGGGTTATTCACTGGCGCGGCTACACGTCATGGGGATCGTGGCCGGTTGCGTTTACTTAATCGCGACGATCGCGTCGGAAAGATCCATTGCGGCGCTGGCGCGTCCCGCCGCGCTGCTCGTGTTTGTCATGATTCTGTGCACCATGGCTTCGCAATACGGCGTCATTGCGCGCATGGATGTGTTGCGCGCGCAGATGGGCTCCGTTGATGCGACGACCGCAGAAAATCCTCTGCGGGTGGCGTTCGATCGCCTGCACCTGTATTCCGTGCGCCTCGAAAGCGCCGTTCTTCTTTCCGGCCTCGCCGCACTTTTTTTAACGGCGCGCCAAAAATCTTTTTGAACGCCGAAACAAATGATTTTTGCCGTTGAACTTGTCCTGGCCTGACTCTTCCGCTCCGCGCTCAGGATTTCTTCCGTTTCTTGGCCGCTGCGGATTTCTCCGCGTTTCTCTGATCGACGGCGCGCCACAAATACCAGCTCGCAATCGAGCGGTAGGGCCGCCAGCGCTCTCCATGTTCGAGAACGGCCTGCGGTTTAGGCTCATCCTCCAGCCCGTAAACATGCTGAAAACCTTTGCGAATTCCGTAATCGTGAATCGGCAGCACGTCGGGCCGGCCAAGCTGAAACATCAGGAACATGTGCACGGACCACTCGCCAATCCCGCGTACTTGCGTCAGCCGCTCCAGAATGTCTTCCTCGCTCATCCGGCGAATCACGGCCAGCGGAGGCACCGTCCCATCCATGGTTTTCCGGGCAAGATCCTTCACCGCCGCGATTTTCTGGCGCGATAACCCGGCGCGGCGCAATTTCGCCTTTGTAGCGCGAAGAATTTCTTCCGGGGAAGGGCAGTTGCCGTCCGAGCCGAGCGCTTTCACGCGCCCGAAAATTGTTGCCGCCGCAGCGCCCGCGAGCTGCTGATAAACAATGGCCCGAAGCAGGCTCTCGAACGGCGGCTGCGGCTTTTGCTTCTTGGTAGGGAAGGAGCCGACCTTGCGGATTACGCGGGCCAGATGACGATCGACGCGGCAGAGTTCGCGCATCACTTCGTCTGCGTCAACCGGATAGTGAGTTTTTGCCATGATGAAG
>PMOP01000288.1:0-1491 GCA_003161495.1 Acidobacteriota bacterium
AGCACGTGCGCCTGCCCCTGCACGGACGCAAAATTTACGGTTCCGCCGGCGAACCACGGACGTTTCAGGCTCGCCAGCGCGGACCGGCGAATGAGCAGCGCGCCTACGCCCGTCGGATGGCCGAACATTTTGTAAAAGGAAAGCGTCACAAAATCCGGCTGCACAGCGGTGAGGTCGAGGCGGCTGGTGGGCACAAAGGCCGCGGCATCGAGCAACACGCGCCATCCTTTGCTTTGCGCTTTCGCGACGATATCGAGCGGATGTTTCACACCCGAAAAATTGGACTGCGCCGGATAAGCAAACAAATTGGCGCGGGCCGGATCGGCGTCGTTCAGCAAAATTTCAAGGCGCGTAACATCCAGCCGCAGTTCCGGCATCACCAGCGGAGCATAAGAAACAGTGGCGCCTTTGGCGCGCGCGAACTCGCGAATTCCATTCACCGAGTTGTGATTGTCGAACGTGAGCAGGTAACGGCTGCCGGACGCGAAAGGAAAAGATTCGCCCACGAGTTTGAGCGCCGCCGAAGCGTTTTGCGTGAAAACGAGGATGTAATCCTCCGCGCGGGCATTGAAAAAATTGAGAATCTGGCGGCGCGTGCGTTCGACGTGCTCGGTCATCGCCACCGAAGCGGGGCTGGCGGAGTGCGGATTGCCCAAAACGCCGGAGCGCAACAACTCGTAATGCCGCTGCAATTGGGATTCCGCATAAAGAGAACCGCCCGTGTAATCCAGGTAAACCTGGCCGCGTTCGTCCAGGCGCCGATACTCCGTCGCGCGGAGATCGTCCAGCAAGGCGGTCTTTTTATAGCCCGGAAAGCGCGCGATGAAATCCGAGCGGGCCTCGTCAGCTTGAATTTTTTCCTGAGCGCTGCTTTCCGCCATAGCCGCCATTTTATTACTTCCTAGCCGCCTTTGCGAATAAAGGCCGCGCGCGCACCAACCCGCAAACCCCAAAACGCAACTGGGTTGAATTTCCGCGGCGATCCACATTGTTATGTTTTCGTCATACCTGTACCTCGCCGAAGGGAACCATATTCGCCGCTGCGTTAGAATGAAGGATCGGTCGGACCATGAAACATCCTTTTCAAGGTCGCTGGAAACTCGCGTCCGCCTGGCTCATCGTGCTGGGTGGATACTTCGCCGTTTGCCGATGGGTTCCCGCGGGCACGGCTCGGACCTCGGCGGCTGACATTCTTCTATGCATGATGCCCCTTTTTGTTAACGGTGCCCTGCTGATCAATGCCGTTACGTCCGACTGGCGCAAACGAACCTTTTGGATGCTGCTTGCTCTCGGCAGCTCGTTCTGGTTGGCCGGCCAGACGATCTGGACCTACATGGAGATCTACCAGCACCGTCACACCCCGTATCTCTTCAACGGAAGGCAATTCAACGTTGACTTTGTTTTTTATCTGCAAGGCATCCCCATGATTGCGGCTCTCGCCTTGCAACCGCACAAGCCGTCCAATGATCGGAAGTTGATTTACGGCTACGC
>PMOP01000288.1:1629-8329 GCA_003161495.1 Acidobacteriota bacterium
TACGTAATTCGATTGGTTGTAATTCAGCTGGTTTTGGGGCGAGGCGCATATTCCAGGGGCAGTTTGTATGACCTGCCGCTGCTGATTTCGTTCCTCTGGATGGGTACGGCCGGAATCTTGGCGAGCCAGAATCGGGCCGAGGATACGAAATTAGCTTCGCAAGCGGGGAATGATTCCTCGGCCAATCACAAGCCCGCGAAGGAAACGATCTGGGCGTCGAGCCTGGCTCGCGCCGCGCTGCTTTCGCTCCCTTTCATCGGATTCTGGGCTTTGGAAATCAGCCAAGCGCCTCCCGAAGTGCGGCAATTCCGAATTCTGGTCACGCTGGGCGCCGTACTGCCTCTGGGCTCCCTGGCGTTTCTGCGCCATGAACTGTTGGATCGCGAGCGTCTGCGTTTGCTTCGCGCCTCACAGGAATCGATCGACAATCTCAAGCGCCTTCAAATGCAATTCGTGCAATCGGAAAAACTGGCCTCTATCGGCCAGCTGGTGGGAGGCGCCGCGCACGAAATCAATAATCCGCTCACAGCCATTCTGGGATATTCCGAGCTGCTCGCGGAAGATCTTTCCCTCGGCGAAAAAACCAGAGGCCTCGCGGAAAAAATTCGCGAACAGGCCCGGCGCACCAAGACGCTGGTCAATAATTTGCTCAGCTTCGCCCGCCAGGTTCCCAGCGAGCAGCGCTCGCCCGTCGATATCAACACCATCGTCAACACTTCCGCCCAGTTTCGACGCTTCGATCTGCGCGGCAAGAATATCCGCATCGAAGTGCAAACCGGCGCCGGTGTCCCGGAAGTTCGCGCGGATATGAATCAATTGCTCCAGGTGTTTTCCAACATCATCAACAACGCCGTCTATGCCATGCAGGAAGCCGGAGGCGGCACTCTTACCGTGCGCACCCTGTTTGAAAAAGGGAACGTTGTCATTCTCTTCTCGGACACGGGCCCCGGCCTTCGCGATCCACGCCTCGTGTTTGATCCGTTTTATACGACCAAGCCGGTCGGAAAGGGCACCGGGCTTGGCCTCAGCATTTGTTATGGCCTGATCCAGGATCAGGGCGGACAAATTTCGTGTTACAACCGGCCGGAGGGCGGGGCAACATTCCGCATTGAGCTTCCCGCCGTCCCGTCCGCGTTTCCATTTTCTCCGCGCAGCGTTGTTTCTCCTTCCCGCAACAACCCTGCAAAAATCGCCTGACCACACAAAGATTGTGCGGCCACGCAATCGCCGTACTTTCGGCTATAATTCCCGGCCATGACGCGACCTCCGTCACCCGCATCTCAGTCGACTCCCGCATTCGAGCCGCCTCACTCCATTGCGATCGAAGGACCGATTCGCGTGGGCAAATCCACTTTGGCCCGCGTCCTGGCTGACCGCCTGCACGCCCGGCGTGTCTTCGATCCCGAGGACAATCCCTTCCTTGCCGATTTTTACAGGGAAAAGCCCGGCTCCGCTTTTCGCTCGCAGTTATATTTTCTGATCGAGCGGCATCAACGCATGATGGAGGCGCAGCGCAACGACGCCGCGCCACTGGTTTCCGATTTTCTTTTCGAGAAGGACAAGATCTTCGCCTACATCAATCTCGACAACGAAGAGTTGAAGCTTTACGAACGCTATTTTGGAATGTTCGCAGCGGCACTGAAACCCCCGGATCTGGTGATCTATCTTCAGGCCACTCCGGAAGTTTTGCGTGAGCGCATCGCCAAAAAAAAATCTCCCGCGGAAAAACAGATTTCTCGCGCCTACCTTGAGGAAGTCGTGCGCGCCTACGAGCATTTCTTTTTCCGTTACTCTTCGTCGGACCTGCTGGTCATCAATACTTCGGAAATCGATTTCGTCGAGCGCAACGCCGACCTCCAGCAGCTCCTGCGCCGCCTGCAGGAGCCGGTCACCGGCACGCAATATTTTCTCCCGCTGGGCGCCCCGGAGTAGGGTGTCTGTAGCGCCCGCCTTCAGGCGGGCATTTGCTTCATTCTCCAAAAATGCCCGCCTGAAGGCGGGCGCTACAAAGCAAAACCGTTTTCGCGCGGACTCGGCCGCCCCTTTCCGGGTCCGCTCAAACGTAGGCATGGAATCTAGCTTGCGATTTCCCGGTGCCGTACCGATGCAAATTACTTTCTGCATGCACAGTAAGGAAATTTACAAAAATAAGTCTTGACTCATCCGTCGCTTGGAATAAGAATCCCGCCATACAAGAGTGGTGGGGCTCCATCTATTGGGCGCGTTACTGTTTCGACAGTAACACGATGGTGACCGGGGGCGGTGATCGTTGTCAGGGGTCTTCATAACCGGGAAAAGTAATTTGCGCATTTCTGGGCCTGTAGCAGGCCGAGTCGTGTGCAGCCATCTGGAGCATTCCACTTTTATCCTGAATAAGCATGTGATTCTGTTTTTGGCAGAGGTATCGCCAAAGCCGGGACTGTAATCATGCGGTGTCGGAATTCATGGAGCCGCAATCCGGAAACGCCAAAGATTTCAGTTGGTTTTTCCGTTGTTTCAGTGTTTGGAACCTTCCTAGGGTGGGGTACGGGGCCAGATTCAGAAGCGAGTCTTTGGACAGTTTTTGGACAGGAGGTCCAGAAATGAATTCAGTACTTTCAGGATGTAAAAGGGGATGGGGCGCGCGGACCAGGGGTGCTGTGCGCTTGCTGGGTGGTATTTTTGCTGTGCTTTTGCTTTGCCTGCCTGCATATTCACAAGGCAGTTTCGGGCGAATTCTCGGAACGGTCACCGATCAAAGCGGCGGCGTCATATCGGGCGCCACGGTAACCGTCATTGACACGGAGAGGGGCATCAATCGAGCCCTCAGCACGGATGATGCGGGCGCGTACAATGCTCCCAATCTGACGGCCGGCAACTACACGGTTCGTGTGGAAGCCAAAGGCTTCAAAAGAATCGAGCGCCAGGGCATCACGATTGAGGTTGGCCACGAAGTTCGCGTCGATCTGACCGTTCAGCCTGGCGAGCAGACCCAGACCGTTACGGTCACCGAAGCCGTGCCGCTGGTCGAGACGACCAACGCCACGATGGGCGGAACGCTTGAGAATGCGGACATTATCGACCTTCCTTTGAATGGCCGCGACTACCAGAACCTGCTTGGCCTGCGCCCCGGCGTAATGCTGCAGCCCGGCGGCGGACCGTGGACACAAAGCACCAACGGCGTGCGCCCCGATGAATCCGTCTGGCTCATCGAAGGCATCATTAACTCCAACTTTTTTGACGGCCGACCTGTAATCAACATGCCGAGCCCGTTCACGGACGGCGCAACCATCATGCCCGTGGACGCCATTCAGGAATTCAACCTCCAGGAAAATCCCAAGGCGGAATACGGCTGGAAGGCGGGCGCGATCGTAAACGTCGGTATTAAGTCCGGAACCAACTCGCTTCACGGCGACGCGTACGCCTTCGGCCGCTATCAAAACTGGGACGCTCGCAACGTTTTCAACGTCGCGAATCCCATTTCAGGATGCGCCATCGTCGTAAGTGGTTCCTGCCAGCAGACGCCCGCCCAATTGGAGCAGTTCGGCGCCGTAGTCGGTGGGCCGATTAAGAAGGATAAACTCTTCTTCTTCGGTGGCTATGAGGGTCTGCGCTCCTTCATCGGGTTCGTAGGTGGCATTGCAGTTCCTGCAACTGCTTCGGTAGGGGACCCGAGTAAGAGCATGGTAGATGCGATCCAGGCGTTGAACACTGCAGGAATCACCCCCAGCGCTGTCAGCGAGAAGTTAGCTGGATGCACTGGACCTGCGTCGGCTCCGGTCTGCACGGGCAATCTCTTCCCGAACAGCGGCGCGTCAAACAGTTTCCTCAGCACGTTCCCCACGATCAACACCAGCGACAACGGGGTCGGGAAACTTGACTACCACATGAATGATAAGAATTCCTTCAACGGAATGTTCTTCTATGGCCACTATAACGCCCTGGGAGAAGATCACGCCTTCGTTAACCCGCTTGCGGAGGACAATACGCCCATTCGCACTTTGTCAATCACATCGAGCTGGGTTTATACCCCCAGTTCCAATGTCGTAAACGAAGCGCGGTTTGGCTACGACCGCGCTTCGTTTGACTTCGTCAATGTCGACGTGAACAGCCCCGCCACCACCTATGGCCTCAACACGGGCGTAACGAATCCTCTGGCTGGCGGTCTGCCGAGCGTTGTTATCACTGGCTTTGGGAATGGCGGCACACCTGTTATAGGCACCGCCTTTAACCGGCCCCAATACTTCACTCCGAATCCATATTGGGACGTTCAGGACTCGGTTTCCGTACAACATGGCAAACATTCCATCAAAGTCGGCGGCGAATTCGCGCATCTCGAGGCGGATGCGCAGGTGTTCAACAACGGTCGCGGCAGATTCAACTTCCTCGGTGGTGCGCTTCCGGCCGCGGATTTCCCGTGTGCACTGCCTGCCACAGGCTCGTGCTCAACTTCTCTAGAGGACTTCTTCGCAGGAGCTCTGACGGGTGCAACTCTCCTTGGCGGCAAACCACTCTCGGCGCTAACTGCGATGAATTTCGCCGGATACATTCAGGATGACTGGCGCATTACCCCTAGGCTCATCATTAATGCGGGGCTGCGCTACACTGTCCTCACTCCGATGAAAGATGCCAACAACAACATCGGCAACTTCGATCCGTCGTCGCCGACGGGGATGGTCCAGCAAGGGCAGCCAGGCTATAGCACGATCTGGAAGATCGATCCCTTTGATTTCGAGCCGCGGATCGGAATGGCTTGGGACGTCAGGGGCAACGGGAACACCGTCCTCCGGCTTGGCGTCGGGCTCATTCACGAGACGTGGACATTGGAAACGTTCGAAGGGCAATTCAATATGCAGGGTGATGGTTCCACCGCGATCAACGCTATCCCGACGGCGGCTACGATCTCCTGCGGGATTACCGCGTTTGTGTCATCAATTACATGCCCGTCCTTCGGAGGCGGGACGAACGCTCTCGGTTCGGTCGGGTATACTCCTAACCAGCTATGTTGGGATCCTGCAGCAGCACCGATTGGGTGCGGCGCTGCCGGGCAGGCCACCATCCTCCCCGGCGGAACGGGCGGCCCGAAGTGCGGAGACGGCGTAGGAAGTCCATCCCCATGCGATCTCATGTCTGTGAACCAGAACCTGAAGCTGCCCTTCATCATCAACTATAACTTGGGCGTGACCCACGCCTTCGGATCCAACCTCTCTCTCGAGGTCGAATACGTCGGCAATCACGGGTACAGACTCCTGAGTTTTACGGATATCAATCAAGCCCAATTAGGTTCGGCACAATGCCTGAACCCATTGACGCTTGCTCAGCAGAATGACGCGTGCGGTCCTAATGCTGCGACGGACGGCGGGCTGGCGATGCAGGAATCGCGCCCCTACTACTCCAAGTTCCCCTACTTGGGATACATCTACCAGATAGGGAACCAGGCCTATTCCAATTACAACAGCCTGCAAGTGAGCGTGACCAAACGCATGTCGCACGGCCTGCTGTTTAACGCCGGCTACACGTACGGACACGGACTTGACAACGGTTCGCTGAATCGTTTCGGCTTGAACCCGGAGAACAGCAACAACCTCGCCGGGGAATACGCCAGCAGCGACTTCGACGTTCGTCACCGGCTGACGGTCTCAGCCACCTACAATATTCCAGGGATTAAGGGCTTCGGCCAGTTGCTGGAAGGCTGGCAGCTTAATACTATCGTGACGTTTGCCACCGCGCAGCCTTGGCAAACCTACGACCCCGCCGACAATTTCAGCGGGACTGGCGAAAACACAGACCGCTGGAATTTCTCCGGCAATCCGGCGGATTTCCCGTCCGGCAAGGATAGCTTCCCAGACTGCACGGTCATCCCAAAGACGGGCAACTCTAATTTTGCGGCAGGCAACGTAGCTTGCAACATAGCAAATCCCTACGGTCTGCCCCAGACGTTGAGTTCAGCTCAAACATCCGCGGCAGTAGCCGGATGTATCGCTCACGCGGCTTCCACTGCTACATTGAACTCGGCAGGGTGCTACGTCTCCTATAACGGGAATTCGTTCATCACTCCTCCCGCGCCGGGAACCTACGGCAACATGGGCCGGAACATCCTCCGCGACCAGGGCTTCAAAAACTGGGACATGTCCATCTTCAAAAACTTCACATTCAAAGAGCGCTATGGTATCCAGGCGCGATGGGAAGTCTTCAACGTTCTCAATCACCCCATCGCAGCCAATCCCTCCGGCGCTTCGAGCTCTGTCAATACCGGGAACTCCCCCGGTCCAGGCGTTCCGTTCGGCGCTTCGTTCCTGACGCCGGACTTTGCGGCCGGCAACCCGCTCATCGGCTCGGGCAGCGAGCGCGTGATGCAGGTTGGACTGAAACTCACCTTCTAGTTGGCTTGGCCGGTCCGACGAAATCGGACCGGCCACTGACTTGAAAAAAACATAACGGGCGCGACGCCTTCCGTGCAGGCCGCGCCCGTTTTTATTTTTAGGAAGTTTTAGTTTGCAGTTGCACAAATTGAGACCACGAATCCTGCCCGTATTACCTCTGGAATGTTTCAATGGTATAACGTAGGAAAAAATATTCCTTGACTCGAAGCGCCCCAGGAATCAGAATCCTTTGCATAATTTATAGAAGTAAGGGTGTAGGACTTTTTCCAAGGGGTTTGATACTGGAATAAGCACTTCATAAAAAAGGCCAAGTACGTTTCAGATGGTGGGTGCCATTC
>PMOP01000352.1 GCA_003161495.1 Acidobacteriota bacterium
CTCGAAGAGGCCGCAGGTGTTGGGATTGGTCACCATCACCGCCGCCACGCCCGCCCCGAGCTTGGCGGCGAGGTCGGCGATGTCGACCCGGCCGTCGTCGGTCTGGGCGATCTCGACCACCTGATATCCGGCCATCGCGGCGGTCGCGGGGTTGGTGCCGTGCGCGGAGTCCGGAATCAAAACTTTTTTGCGCGGGCCGCCCTGCGTGTCTTCCAGGTAGGCGCGAATCAGCAGCAGGCCGGTGAGTTCGCCTTGCGCGCCGGCCGCAGGTTCCAGCGTGCCGGAATCCATGCCCGTAATCTCGGCCAGGCAATTCAGGAGCAGTTGCAGAATTTTCAGGCAGCCCTGGGAAAGTTCCTGCGGCTGGTAGGGATGCTCGCCCGCGATGCCGTCGAGGCGCGCCACGAATTCGTTCACGCGCGGATTGTACTTCATGGTGCAGGAGCCCAGCGGGTACATGCCCAGATCGATCGCGTAGTTCCAGGTGGAGAGTCGCGTGAAATGGCGGATCACTTCGATTTCGCTGACTTCCGGAAATCCCTCCACTGCCTCGCGAACGTAATCGGTGCCCAGAGCGGCGCGCGCGTCCACCGCGGGCACATCCAGCGGAGGCAGCTCGAAGGCGCGCTTTCCCGGAGCGGATTCCTCGAAGATCAGCCCTTCGTTGCGGACGATGTGGCGTGCCACGTTTTTGATTCGATTGGTCAATTCCATTTCTTCCTTTTCGGTTCCAGATTCTTGTGGCGCCGGCGTCCCGCCGGCGGATTTTCTGGCCACGCTAATCTATTCTCCATGCATCGCAAAACCGCCGGCGAGACGCCGGCGCCACACGAACCCTAAATCGGCTTTGCCAGGATGTCGCGGATCGCGGCGGCCATGCGTTCGATTTCCGCGCGCGAAACGGTTTCCGTGACGCAGAACAGGCCGCGCTTTGTCAGGTCGGAGAAATAGCTGCCTGCGGGCAGGGGCCCAATAATTTTGTGCTTGAGCAATTCCGCATTGATCATTTTTACGGAGCGCGGAAACTCGACCACGAACTCGTTGAAAAACGGGCCGGAGAACGACCGGCGCACGCCCCGTATTTTTTCCAATTCATCGAGCGCAAATCGCGCCTTGGCGATATTTTGCGCGGCGAGTTCCTTCAAGCCTTCTTTGCCCAGCAGGCACAGATGAATATTTACGGCCAGGGCGCAGAGCGCTTGGTTAGTGCAGATATTTGAGGTGGCCTTCTCGCGGCGAATGTGCTGCTCGCGGGTGGCCAGGGTAAGTACGTAACCGCGCTTTCCAGTGCTATCCACCGTTTCGCCCGCGAGGCGGCCGGGCATCTGGCGCACAAATTTCTCGCGCGTTGCGATCACTCCGGCGTAGGGGCCGCCGTAGCTTTGCGGCAAGCCGAAGCTTTGCCCCTCCATCGCGACGATATCCGCCTCGACGGGAGGCCTGACAGCGCCCAGCGACACGCCTTCCGTGATGGACACGACCAGCAGTGCCCCCTTGGCATGAGCGACAGAGGCCAGGCGGGGGATTTGTTCGAGAATCCCAAAAAAATTGGGCGACTGCACAACCACAGCGGCCGTCTCGCTAGTAATCGCGCCTTCCAGGCGATTGGCATCCAACTGGCCTGTCCCTGTAAATCCGATTTCGTCGATGCGCAGGCCGAGATTCCGCGTGTAGGTGTCCAGCACCTGGCGATATTCCGGATGTAGGGAGCGCGCCACCAGCACGCGATGCCTCCCTGTCAGCCGTTCAGCCATCAGCACAGCCTCGGTGGTCGCGGTCGATCCGTCCCACATGGACGCGTTGGAAACTTCCATGCCGGTGAGCTGGCACATCAGCGTCTGATACTCGAAGATGGCCTGCAGGGTGCCCTGGCTGATTTCCGCCTGGTACGGCGTGTACGAAGTGAGGAATTCCCCGCGCTGGATCAGCGAATCGGTGACCACTGAACGTAAGTGGCTGTATACACCCGCGCCCAGAAAACTCGTGTAGCCGACGGAATTTTCCGCCGCGCGCGCGCGAAAATATTCGATGATCTCCTGCTCGGACATCGCAGCAGGTAGACGCAGCGGTTCCTTCAATCGGAATTGCTCCGGGATCGAAGAGAAAAGATTCTCGATGGAGGGAGCGCCAACGG
Organism: Acidobacteriota bacterium; assembly: GCA_003161495.1. Lineage (GTDB taxonomy): Bacteria > Acidobacteriota > Terriglobia > Acidiferrales > UBA7541 > Palsa-360. The sequence continues at coordinate 2,135 of PMOP01000352.1, forward strand.
CGTCGAGCATTTCGCGGCGCTCTGCTGCGCCCTTCGGAAGATAGCGCATCAGGCCGAAGCTTCCTTTTCGGAGATGAACGCCTGATAGGCGGCTGCGTCCATCAGAGCGGAAGCTTCAGAGGGATTTGAGAGTTTGATTTTCACCAGCCACGCGGCGCCGTGCGGATCCGTGTTCAATGTTTCCGGAGTAGCGGAAAGCAGGGCGTTGGCCTCGGTGACTTCGCCGGACACGGGAGCGTAAATTTCGCTGACCGCCTTGACCGATTCCACCGTGCCAAAAACTCTTCCGGCGGCGATCTTCGCGCCGACCGCGGGCATTTCCACGAACACCACGTCGCCCAGTTCATGCTGGGCGTAGTCGGTGATGCCGATGGTGCCCGTGTCGCCGGACACTTTGACCCATTCGTGTTCCTTGGTGTAACGGTAGTCGCTTGGGTACATGACGGCTCCAGTAGGACAGCCACTCTTGGCTGTCCGGTTTAGCCCTATAGATCTCGTGAACAACGGAAGACAGCCAAGAGTGGCTATCCTACAATTCTACTTCGCCCGCTTGTAAAACGGCATCGGTACGATTCGCGCCGGTGCCTGATTGGCACGAACCCCGATGCTGATTTCCGTTCCCGGCGCTTTCGATGCCGTGGGAACGTAGGCCATGCCCACATTTTTTTTCAGGAAGGGCGCAGGCGATCCGCTGGTAACACGCCCGGCGGGCGAGCCGCCGATGGAAACGACGCAGCCGTCGCGCGCAATCAGCCGATCCTGCATCTCGAATCCAACCAAAATGCGATCCACACCTTTTTCCTTCTGGCGGATCAGCGCATCGCGCCCAAGAAAATCTCCCTTGGCCGTCTTGCAAATCCAGCCTAGGCCCGCCTCCCACGGCGTGGTGGTATCGTCAATTTCATGGCCGTAGAGGCACATGGAAGCCTCCAGGCGCAGCGTGTTGCGAGCTCCCAGGCCGCAGGGAAGCAGCCCGTGCCCGGAGCCTGCGTCGAGCAACGCGGACCACAGCTTTTCGGAATGCTCCGGCGCGAAATAAATCTCAAAGCCGTCTTCTCCCGTGTAGCCGGTGCGCGCGATCATGCAGTCCACGCCATCCACTTTGCCGAATGCAAAATAATAGTAGCGAATGGAATCCAGCGGCGTCGTGCTGAAGCGCTGCAAGATGCCAAGAGCCTTGGGTCCTTGAATGGCCAGTTGGGAATAGCGCGCACCCGCGTTTTCGATTTGAGCGCCGACGCCATTGTGGGCTCGGATGTGCTCGAAGTCCTGATCCTGATTACTGGCATTCACGCACAGAAAATAGTGCGTGTCGGAAATTTTGTGCACCAGCAAGTCATCGACGAACGTGCCTCGCTCAGTCATCAGCCCGGAATAATGCGCCTGCCCGACCACCAGCTTCGACGCGTCATTGCAGCTGACATGCTGGACGAGTTGCAGCGCATGAGGCCCGCGCACTTCAATTTCGCCCATGTGGCTGACGTCAAACAGGCCGGCCGCCGTGCGCGTGGCCATATGCTCGGCCACGATGCCCGAATACTCCACGGGCATATCCCAGCCGCCAAAATCGACCATTTTGGCCTTGAGGCGCCGGTGAACGCCGTTCAACGCAGTCTTGCGAAGTGGTGTAGTGGTCGGAGTTGTCAATCGGATTTCTCAGCGAATCAGAAGCAAAATCGAAACTAACACGCGGCTTCGAAAGGTGTCAAGAAAGCGGGCGGGAATGTGAGTCAGTTTGGTTCTTGATTGAGCAAACGAATGCTCGCCCCAAAAACGGGCGGCCCACAATTGCATTGCAGTTGCCCAGCAGGGCACTTGCGGCTTGTTCCAGCGCGCCAGGCTAGCCTATAGTGGCATAAGATAGCTCGCGCCCGGGGCGAGTTTTGCCGACCCTGCGCAAGTACGAAGGAAGAGCATGCAAACCTATGTTCTCTGTTCGCAATGCGACCTGCAGGAAGGCGCATGCAAGTGTGACCGCTATTGCTGCTACTGCCATGGGCAGCAGAGCGTTCGCCTGTGCATGGACGGGAAATACTACTGTCCAGATTGCCGGGAAGCTTGCGAAATTAGCGTGGTCCCAACCAATGACAGGTGACCCGGTGCGTGTAGTATTCCATTTGGACCATGATTCGCGCCTTGTTGGCGTGTTTTGTTCCGCTGTGGAACATCAGGCGGCGCATGCCGGTTTTGAGACGGATCACGCCGCGCAGCTTGCCAAAGCAGCCGGGGATGTCTGCCGCGAAGCGATTTCACACGGAGGCGGCGACGGTGCTGGCATCGACGTCACTCTGGACTCCTTTGCCGACCGGATCGAAATCGCCATCCATAGCCGAGGGCGTTCGCTGCCTACGATTGGCCTGGAAAAGTTTGCACTTTCGGGCGCGCAATCCGCGGAACTTGGCGGCCTGAATGGCCAGGAATTGCTGTCGTGCGTGGACCGCGTCCTCTATGCAGCCGAGGGCGGTGTGGCGCGCACCACGCTGGTCAAGTTTTTGCCTGCTCATACATGAACCCTCGCTTTTCATCTATATATAAATTTACTTCAATCGTGGCCGGTAGGCAGGAACCTCTTTTACTTTAGAAAATCTGGCTGATTTGTCGCGCCAACGGCGCGGAGGAAGCTAGCCCGGGGCAACGCCCCGGGTATGGAGTCCCCGTAGCATCCCCGCCCTGAAAGGGCGGAAGGGATCCCTGCGCCCTTTCAGGGCGCACAATAATCCCTGGGTTTAGAAACCCAGGGCGTTGCCCTGGGCTGGCATGCAGCGGCGCTTTCAGCGCCGCGAGTTATGTCGAGCGGAATCTTATTTTTGAGTCAACAGGACGTCGATGGAGCGCATGACTTCGGGGGATTGCCAATCCTGCGCTCCGACAATTTTACGCGCGAGGCGACCGTTGCGGTCAATTAGATAGGTTTCAGGGATCATTACCGTTCCATAACTTTCCTTGATCTTTTTTGTCGGGTCGCGGTAGGTCGGGAAAATAATATTGTTGTCCTTCAGAAATTTATTGTAAGCCGACTCATCCTCGTCTTCACTGATCGCAACTACCACGCCGCCCCTCGATGAAATATCCTGCTGGAGTCGATTTAGAGAAGCGGCTTCTTCGAGGCACGGCGGACACCACGAGGCCCAAAAATCCAAAATGACCACCTTGCCGCGCAAATCCGACAGGTGCGACGCGCCCGTAATCTGCATGTCGAAATCCTGGGCCTTGCGTCCGGCTAGGCTCGGTTCGCCCTGACGATAGGAAGGCGCCGCAAATACATAAAGCACGGCAGCGGCAAAGATCAACCCGATGGGACCTAGAATCTTATGTTTCAATGTTTTCTCTCCAGCCCCTCTATAATACAGTCTTGGCATGACTTCGCGCGATACGATTTGCCATTTTGAGTAACAAGTGTTCGTCCCCGAGCGCGGCTTTGGTGGGACAGCCACTCCTGGCTGTCCCAGGGGTGTAGCGGGGCTCCACCAAAAAAGGACAGCCAAGAGTGGCTGTCCCACACGAGACGAATTTCTCCATGACAGTATCTGCGATCTTGCCGGCGCGTAACGAAGAAGCTACGATTGCCGCAGCGGTCGAGTCACTGGCCTCTCAGCCCGAAATAGAAGAAATCATCGTCATCAACGATCAGTCGACGGATGGGACCGCCGCGGCGCTGCAGCAGCTTTCTTCGCGATTCGCGCAAGTGCGCGTTCTGGAAACGAAGGAGCTGCCCGCCGGGTGGGTGGGGAAGAACTTTGCGGTATCGCTCGGGGCCGCGCAGGCGACAGGGGATTGGTTATTGTTCACCGATGCGGACGGCGTACACCTGCCCGGCTCGACAACGCGCGCGCTGGCCGATGCCGCGGAACACCGAGCGGGACTGGTTTCATATTCGCCGGAGCAGGAGACGCATTTCTGGTGGGAGAAGGCGCTGATTCCGTTCGTATACACGCGCTTGGGCCGTAAATATTCCTATCAGGAAGTAAATCACCCCGATTCGCCCGCAGCGGCGGCCAGCGGGCAATACCTGCTCATCCGGCGCGAGGATTACCTGCGCCTCGGAGGGCACGCCGCGGTGGCAGGCGAAGTGCTGGAAGACGTGGCCCTGGCGCGTCTAGCCAAGGAGGCGGGTGTAGGCCTGTATTTTGTGTCGGGAAGCGGAATTATTCGCGTGCGCATGTACAGAACATTTGCGGCCATGTGGCAGGGCTGGACGAAGAACCTGTTTCCCTTAATGGGAGGAATGACGGGCGGACCGTCGCGAGGCGTGGGGCGGGAGCTTTTCAGAGTGGTGCCGTGGATCCCTTTGTTGCTACTTCCGCTGGCGCTCCTGCATCTAATCTGGGGTGTGCTGGGTATTGCCCTGCTCGCCGGGCGGCACGCGGCTTATGCGGCTGATCTGCGGCGAAATCGTTTTTCGGGGGGGCTTGCCTTATACTACTTGCTGGGGGTTACGCTCTACGCCGCGGTTCTCTTGAACTCAGAATGGCGCTATGCGCGGGGCAGCGTGACCTGGAAGGGACGGGAGTACCCCGTGAGTCGTGGTTCGTGAATCGTGGTTCGTGAATCTTGCTCTGTTACTTTTGGCGTGTAGTTACTGAAGCGCAATCGAGAATTTCAGATTTGTAATTTCAGATTTCAAATAAAACGCTTTGGGACTGAGACTCTCTAATCAGAATTCATTCGGGACTTATTCGGATTTGGATTTCGGCTTGGGCGCTCATTTTGAAATTTCAAATTTGAAATCTGCAGTTCGGGGACGGGGCGCCTGGCCGGCGGACAAACTTTTCCAAAGCAACTGCCTCCTGTAAGTTCTCGGAATACTTTTTCGACCTACTTTTATGGTCTACCTAACGCGCAAGATGGAATTTTCGGCCTCGCATCTTTATCACAATCCGGCGTTTTCGGCTGAGGAGAATCGGCGCGTCTTCGGCAAGTGCAATAATCCGCACGGTCATGGGCACAATTACGTGCTCGAAGTAACCGTGGCGGGCGAAACCGACCCTGCCACAGGCATGGTGCTGGACTTGAAAGAATTGAAAGACATCATGCAGCGTGAAGTTTCTGACCGCATGGATCATCGCTTTCTAAATCATGAAGTTCCGGAACTCTCCGGGCAAATTCCCACTTGCGAGAATATTGCGGCGGTGATCTGGCGTCTCCTGGAATCGAAAATCAGGCGGGGGCAACTGTATCGTGTGCGCTTGTACGAAACGCCGGACTTGTTCGTCGATTGTTACGGCGAGGCTAGCGGCGCGTCCGCACTTCGGGGTGCGGCTCGATGAATGCTCCAATGAAGCTGCACCTCTGGCGGCGATACCGCTTCTGCGCGTCGCATCGCCTGCACAGCGCGCATCTCGGCGAAGAAGAGAACCGCCGTGTGTATGGCAAGTGCAACAATCCCCTTGGGCATGGGCACAACTACGTCGTGGAAATAGCCGTGTCCGGGCCCGTGAATCAAGCCACCGGAATGATCGCCAATTTGTCGGAGCTGGATGCCTTTGTCGAGCGCGAAGTTATCGAGCCCTTCGACCATACATATCTGAATGAAGAGATTGCGGAATTTCGCGCGTGCGTTCCGACCGCGGAAAATATTTGCATCGAGATTTTCAATCGCCTGCGCCGATTCCCCCAAGCCACGCTGGAACGTGTGCGTGTCGAGGAAACAGGGCTGAACAGTTTTGAATACGCGGGAGAGACCGCCGGAGGGAACCATGGGCATCAGAAATGACAGCGACAGAAAACGAGTCGAAGAACTGATGCTGGCCGAGCCGGTTGGCGCGCCATCCTCAGAATCCATCGCGGACTCCATGCGTAAAATTTTGCATTCCATCGGAGAAGATGCGGAGCGCGACGGCTTGCGGCACACTCCTGAACGTTTCGAGAAGGCCTTTCGTTTCCTGACCAGCGGCTACGGCCAGGATCCCGAAAAAATTTTGAATGCTGCGATGTTCACGGTGGCTTATGACCAGATGGTGTTGGTAAAGGATATCGAGTTTTACAGTTTGTGCGAGCACCACCTGCTGCCGTTCTTTGGGCGCTGCCACGTCGCTTATATCCCGGACAAAAAAGTGGTCGGGCTGTCGAAAATTCCGCGCCTCGTGAACATGTTCGCGCGGCGATTGCAAATTCAGGAACGGTTAACGAATCAAGTCGCCAACGCCATCCAGGATAAAATATCTCCATTGGGAGTGGGCGTGGTGGTCGAAGGGCGGCATTTGTGCATGGCCATGCGCGGCGTGGAAAAGGAAAGCTCGCAGACCGTGACCAGCGCCATGCTGGGTTCGTTCAAAGATAATCCCAAAACGCGCGAAGAATTCTTGTCGCTGGTCCACGGAAAATAGCGGCGCAAATTTCTCCGTGTTCTCCTCTTTTCTCTGTGT
>PMOP01000464.1 GCA_003161495.1 Acidobacteriota bacterium
CAGGCGCTCGCGCACTTCGCCGCACCGAAACTCTCGAATGGCACGACGATTTTCTGGGACCAGCTGATGATGGACGTGCTCTTCGAGTATCCCATTCAATCCGATCAGTCGCGCTTCTCGATTCATCCCGGCCTGGACCGGCTTGCCGCGCGTGTCGTTATCGCGCTGCGTTTCCTGCCGCCAGGCGGAGCGGTCCGCGCGTTTGAATTTCTTGGCGATCCCGGCCTCGTTCACCTGGACCCGAGATGGTTCCAGGCTGCCGGGCAGTTCGTGAAGCTGGGCTTCTTTCACATCCTGGACGGGACGGACCATTTATTGTTTCTGTTTTGCCTGGTGATTCCGTTCCGGCGCTTTCGCGGGCTAATCCCGGTGGTCACGGCATTTACCGTCGCGCATTCGATCACGCTCATCGCCTCAGCCTACAACCTCGCGCCGGATGCGCTGTGGTTTCCGCCGCTCATCGAAACTCTGATCGCGATGTCCATCGTGTACATGGCGCTGGAGAACATCGTCGGCGGCGCCACCGTGCAGCGCCGCTGGATGATCACCTTCGGCTTCGGCCTGGTTCACGGTTTCGGTTTCTCATTCGCTCTACGGCAGACGATGCAGTTCGCGGGTTCGCACCTGTTGGCTTCGCTGCTTTCCTTCAACATCGGCGTTGAGCTTGGCCAACTTCTCGTGCTCGCGCTGATGATCCCCGCTCTGGAGATTCTCTTTCGCTACGTGGTGGCGGAACGAATGGGCACGATCATCCTGTCGGCACTCGTGGCGCATACCGCGTGGCACTGGATGATCGACCGTTACCAGGTTCTGAGCCAGTATCCAATTCGTTGGCCAGCGCTGGAGGCAGCTCCGCTCGCCAAAGCATTGCGCTTGTTGATGCTGATCGTGATCGCGGCGGGTTTGGTCTGGCTCGTATTCGGCCTCATTTGGCCCCGGATATGGCGCGAACCGCGCGCAGAACCGGCAGGTGTCGATAACAAGTGAGTGTAATGAAATGCGAATGGCCGCATCCGCAGTGACGAATGAGTTTGTTGGCCATGAAATAAAAGTCAAAACTCCGACCCTTTAAACCCGAAAGTGTCGGCCACCCGCGTGTGGGCTAGGCGACGAGCGTCGAGTGCGAAATAATCGGACATAGCCGATGTCATGACGTACGATCGGGAAGAGCCTCGACGTCGACATTTAAGGAAATGAAAAATGGAACGGCAATCAGAGAAAAAACCACATCCGGAAGATGTGGCTCAGGTATGCCGGAACGGGCATCTGGTTCTCAGTTCGTTACAAAGGTTCCCGCAGTTTCGGAAGTCATTTTGTGAGGACTGTGGAGCGCACACTATTGATCAATGCCAAGCTTGCGGCTGGCCAATAGCCGGACTTGGGCCTAACTCGTGGATGGGCGGCGGACCTTTTAAGCCTCCAAACTACTGTGGAGAATGTGGCAGCCCGTTTCCTTGGACGGAAACGGCTCTCGCCGCGGCAAAGCAATATACCGACGATCTTGAACAACTAAGCCCGGAAGAAAAAGATGCTTTGAAGAGTACATTCGCTGATTTAACGAGCGATACAGCTCGAACGCCGCTGGCCGCGAGTCGTTTCAAAAAGTTCACAAACAAAATTGGCCCTGCGGCGAGCAGCATATTGCAAAAGATCATTGAGACTGTTTTGACTGAGGCCGCTAAAAAGTCGATAGGGTTATGACTGTGTGGTAGCCAACGTTAGTGATCAATCGCTCAGAGTTGGATCAGGGACAGACCCGGGATTCTCTGGAAATCGCGGAGGTCCAGCGTCGCGACTACAGTTCCAGCGGCGTTTTCACTAGCCGTGCGATAGCAGATCCGAGTCTTATAAAATCGCGGACATTCCAGGTCAACAAAACATCTGCTCCCGCTTTCAGGGCGCAATGAGAAATAAGTGCATCATAGGCGGCTGCGCCGACGATAGTCCCAGAGGAAGCCAGCTCAAGAGCGGAAACATACTCCTGCTCACTGAGGGTAATCAGGGTAAGCCTTTCGCGTATTTGCTTTACGATGCCCATGCCCTCCGGCCCAGTGATGCGGGGCCGAAGTGGCAGGCCAGTGAGCGTAGCGTAGACTTCGCCGAGCGTGCGGAGCGCGCAGAAGTCGTCTTTTCCTGCGTCAAGGAATAACTTTGTGCTAGATGCGTGCTGAGGATGGTCAGCGTAAAAGACTGGAACCAGAACAGAGCCGTCGAAGAACCGCTTCAAGAATGCTTGCCCAGGATGTGCTGCGCCCCTTCTTCGCGGACTTGGCGGATAGCATCATCCACTACGCGCAATGGCAACGGTCTACCGGTGCGGTAGACAAATAGCCCGTTTTCCCAAACCATGCCACTGCCCTCCGAACGGCTGGCATCTTCCAGCTTGCGCGGCAGCTCTTTTTCCACGAGCTGCTCAAGGTAGTCTTCGACAGACAAGCCCTTTGCAGAAGCTAGGGCCTCCAGTGCGGCGGCCGTTTCGGGTTTCAAATCCAGAGTCATGAGGCACTTCTCCAGCCTATTTGAAAAGTTTAAGCCACGTATTGCTCTGTGTCACGGGGAAAATGCATTTATGCCAGTAACTTCGCGGGGCCCGTCCAAATTGCATTGCACAAAATCGCCTCCACTCGACATCTCAATATGCTCTCATGCCCGAGGTCAGAAACGAAAATCCCAGCCCGGAATCCAATCCGCAGTGTTATGCACCGAGCCAGCGGCCCGCAGGCTCCCAGCCCTCCACGTGGTCGCAGATCACCTTAATCGTTGCAGTGATCGGGATCGCCAGGACGAGCCCTATGGCGCCCCAAAGCCATCCCCAGAGCAGCAACGCCACGGTGACGGCAAGGGGATTTAAATGGACGCGGCGTCCGACAATCGCGGGCATCAGTACGTTCAGGCCAATAATATGGAGAAAAAGCAGGGTCGCGGCAATTCCAAGATAAGGACCGATGGTGCTCCACTTCACCATGCCGATAAAAAAGGGCGGCAACCACGCAAGGACCACGCCCAGATACGGCACTAGATTCAGAAGGCCCGAGGCGCAGCCCGCCAGAAAAGGGTAGTCCAGATGAATCATCAGGAAATAGCCCCAGCTTGCAAGCATCAGGATCAGCGCCACGAGCGCGTTTCCGGCGAGGTAGCTGCGAACCATGGCGCTGACTTGATCGAGCGCCGCCTTGACGCGCGTCCGCTTTCCGGCGGGGAATAATTCCATTGTCGCTTTCCAAATCTGCGGCTTGGAAGCGAGCATGAAAAACACCAGAAACGGAAGAAATGCGGCGACCAGCAAAAAGGAGTAAAGCGAGCCTACGCCGAGAAACACAAAATCCCTGACGGGCCTCCCATCGGCAACGCGCACGGGCTGGCTTTCTTTTACTTCCTCCGGGCCAATCGCCTCCACCTGGTTTTCCACCGTCGCCAGCTTGCGGTCAACCGCTGTTGTGGCGTGGCGCAGGGCCGCGCTGTAACGCGGCCAGTCGGCGACAAATTGATCGGCGCGGTTGGCCACCAGAAAGCCCAGCCCGCCGACTACCAGGCTGACAGCCAGCAGCACAATTAATGCTCCGAACCCCCGAGGAATGCGCAATCGTTCGAGGAATTCGACGACTGGATCAAGAAAATACGCGAGCAAAGCGGCCAGCAGCAGCGTCATCACAACGCTCGAAGCAAAGTAAAGGAAGGCGAACACAACTCCCGAAGCGATGATGCGAAGGGATGGGATGGCACGCGCGGTGATTTTGATGTCATCATCTTGCATGGCTTGGACCGAGCACACCATAGCACACCAGTGTTCCGGGATAAACCTGGAGATGCCGCAGCTTGCCTCGGAACGATGCATACTCACATTTGCCGTACTGATTTTTCGTGACAATCGGGTTGATGGCGCAAATTTCGGATGATATGTTCTCGTCTACCAAAATTATGGACTTACCCTTGCGGGTCTGGCGGAGTTTCCGACAGGATCCCTAATTTGAGCAGGAGAAAATCACCATGGCCTTAAGCATTACGTGGGGAGAGGTGAACGACGTGGCCGTGGTGTGGCTGAATGGGCGCATCGTACTCGGAGAAGAAACCATCGCGCTTCGCGAAAAAGTGAAGGGACTGCTGGGCGAGGGCAAGAAGAAGCTGGTCCTGAATTTAAATAATGTCACGTTTATTGACAGCTCGGGAATCGGCGCGCTGGTCGCTGCTTATACCAGCGCGAAATCGATGGGGGCAACACTGCGCCTCTGCAACCTGGGATCGAGAACCATCGAATTGCTGCAGATAACCAGACTCGTGACCGTCTTTGAAATTTCCAATTCCGAGGCGGACGCAGTGCGCAGTTTCTCCAAGTAATCTCGCCTTTGAAGACCGACTCTGCCCTATCCAGATCTAGCGGGGATCATTAGCCATGCAACCAGAGCGCTTGCCAGGGATAAACCGGCACAGATCAGCATGGCGATCCGAAATCCAAAGACAAACGCGCGGGATATTGACGTTCGGAGCAGCATCGCAGTAGCGGGTTCAAGGCCAGAAGGTAAATCCACACCGGCGAGTTTCGTTTCATTCGCATGAACGTACTGAAGCGTGTCGGACCGAATCGAACGGCCTGCCAAACTGCGATTCAAATCGAAACTGAAGGACTTCACCATCACGATTCCAAGGATTGCAATCGCCAGCACGCCCGCGATTCGGGAGACCGCGTTATTGATGCCGGAAGCCGTGCCGGCGTGATCCTCGCCGACCGAGTTCATCACGACCGTGGTGAGTGGCGCCACGCTAATCGCCATGCCAAGACCCAGGACGACGAACGCCGGAAAAAAAGATTTCCAGTAACTGCTGCCCACATTTTGCGCGGCAAAAAGAAAAAAGCCTGATGCGGCAATGATCGGCCCGATGACAAGCGGCGCCCTTGGGCCATAGCGGGCGACCAGTCCACCAGACCACCGGGAAAGAAAAAAAATCAGCAGGATGAGCGGCAGCGCGGCGGCGCCGGTCGCGGTACTCGAGTATCCCTGCACCTGGATGAGGTTCAACGGATACAAAAAGAAAAACGCCCCAAGCGCCGCGTACAAAAACAATGTAAGCAGATTTGCGCCGCTGAAGCTCCGCGACTGAAATATCGCGGGCGGTACCATGGGCGAACTCGCCCTGGCTTCAACAAAAACAAAAACGATCAGGCAAACCACGCCGGCGATCAAGCTTCCGAATACCCACGGGCGCTCCCAACCGAGACTCTCGGATTCGATGAACGCATAAACCACGCCGCCCAATCCAGCCGTCGCGAGCAGGGTTCCCGTCCAATCGACAGTCTTGGCATCCGGACTGCGGTTTTCCGGTATTTTCAAAAGCGAAATGGCGATCACCGCGGCAGCGAGCGGAATATTGATGAAGAACGTCCATCGCCAGGAAGCATGTTGGATTAGCCAACCGCCCAGAACCGGGCCGAATGCCGTTGTAATGGCCGTGAAGCCAGACCATGTCCCGATCGCTTGACCTCGGGTTTGCTCGTCGAAAAATGTGCTGATGATGGAAAGACTTCCGGGAACGAGCATGGCGGCGCCAACGCCCTGAACACTCCGCGCTAGAACCAACAGCGGAATGTTCGGGGCGATCCCGCAAGCGGCGGAAGCAATCGCAAATACGCCAACGCCAACAAGGAATATCAATCGGCGGCCGAACAGGTCGCCGAGGGAACCCCCGATGAGGATCAGGGCCCCCAAAAACAAACCGTAAGATTCGACCACCCATTGCACACCGATGACTGTCGCGTGCAAGCTGGTCTGAAGAGCTGGTAAAGCCACATTGACGACGGTGCCGTCGATGAAGGCCATGCTGGAACCGAGAAT
>PMOP01000168.1 GCA_003161495.1 Acidobacteriota bacterium
GCGCTGGAGGGAGCGGCCACGGGAAGGAATGCCTCTTCCACCTTTACACCCTGCAGCGCCGCTTTGAGGTTGTCGATATCCTGCTGAAGTTCGGCGAGGCCTGTGTATTTTACGGGCGCGACGCAAATCGCTTCTCGCTTCGTTACGTTGGACCAGGTGCGATCGTTTCCGCCTTCCAGTTCCGCGTAAAATTCTTTGAAGCGCTCCCGGTCCGCGCCCCGCGCAAATGGATCGGACCCAGGCTGGATCGGGCGCAGCTCGAAACCGCTCACGCGCTTCAGCGCATAGAGCGACCAACTGGTGGACTTGCCAAATTCGCCGTCGTTGACGATGTCAATGCCCGCCTGCGCTTGACGCGCGACGACTTCGGCGACGGAGCCTTTGAGGCATTGCTCGTACGCGGGCGCGTTGACCGCCTCGGCGTTCTGTTGCGCGCGCGCAAGCTCGAGAAGCCCGGGCGGACGGATGAGGCTGCCAACATGCGTTGTCAAAATTCGATTTGAGCTGCGTTTCATGGGGAGTGGGCCTTAGGGTTTGAATTCGATCAATATATTGTGAATCGGAAGTTTTCCGACATCTTTGGAGGCGTGGACGACAGCGGGCCTCCAAATCACGGTGTCGGGAACCAATTCACGGGTTTCTTCTTTTCCATCGGTCCACTGCTGCACTTGCGTATCGTTGAGGAAAATTGCCACGCGCAGATTGTGACTGTGCGGCGCGCTGTATTCGCCGATCTGCATGTTTTCTGAAAAAACAGTGAAATCTTTCCCGTCGTACAAAATTTTGTTTCCCGGCGGCGGAGGCGTGCCCGCGCCCGGAGGCATCACTTTGGGATGCGCCGGCTTGATTGCTACTTCGAGGAAATTCCCAGCTTTCGGAGCAGCGTAGCGCTCGCCCGCTTTAAATGCTTTGACCTCGCCCCGCTCCATCTTTTGGCCATTCAGCTCGACCGAGCCTAGCGCAATGACCACGCGGTCTCCGCAAGAAGGAGCGGCCGACGCGCACGGCGCGCTATCTTTGAACACTCGGACGAAATCGTTATCGAGCAGAGGACTCGCCGGCATGCCTTGAAGAAAAAGCAGCGCCAAAAGCATCTTATCCATATTCGTTGCGCCTCTCGATTTACAGCGTTGTGCAATTTTTTGTGGCGGAGGCTTCAGCCTGTGGGGTTTAGTGCTTGCAAGAATTAAAACCCACAGACTGAAGCCTGTGCCACAAGTATTAAATCTTGGAGCGCCCTCAATTCACCATGCGGCGAACGCTTTCAAGTGCCTCACGCGCCAGCGTATAGCGCGGCTCGATGGCCAGCGATTTCTGAAACAGCTCCCGGGCGCGGTTGATCAGGCCTTTGGATAGATAGACGCGGCCAAGATTGTAATAAGGGAAGTGGCGCGGTTCATAGCGCTTGGCAGTCATGGCCCGTTCCAGCCACGGAATGGCTTCGTCATGCCGGTCGAGGTCGATCAGATAGACGCCGATATCGTTGTACGGATTTCCGAATTCCGGATCGATTTCGATGGCGCGCTTGCATTCCTCGATCGCTTCTTCGATCTTTCCTTGAAAGTGATAGGTCCAGCCGAGAAATGTGTACGCTTCGGCGGTGGGATGCAGCGCAAGGGATTCGGTGTAGAGTTCGACGGCTCGGTCGTATTCGCCCACCATCTGCGCAGCAAACGCCTCTTGAAAGCGCTGGTTGGCCTGCTTCTCGCGTTCCGATGACATGGCTCATTTAAAGCACAGCGCTGCAAACGTGTCAAACTTTTGAGGAGCTTGCGGGGCAGCCATTCGCAAGGCCAAGCGGCTGCCCCGTGGAACTTCACATTTTCGACATTCCGAAACCGTCGATCTGCACATCGAGCTGGTGGTTGATGCGGATGCCGTAAATGCCGTCGGTCTTGGCGGCCGCGCCGGTTTTGGGCAGTGTGGTAACGACCGTGCCATTGATGACGAATTCAACCTTGTCGGCCTTCACGCGGACCTCGAGGGCATTCGTGGCCGATCCGCCGGCGTCAGGTTTTTTCACCGCGGGGCTGGGCGTCTTGGGCGACACGCCTTGCGTCGACGAGCCGTCCCTACGCTTAATGAGATACGTGCCATCGTCAGTTACCATAAAGTACAGATAACTTTCCGTTGCGCCTTCGAGGCCGCTTCCGCCGAAGATGAGCCCGTAGTATTCGTTGAAGCCCGTCGATTTGATCAGCTTGAATGTGCCCTTCAGCGTGTAGCTCCCGGTGGCCGTGTTCGCCGGGTTCCAATAAATAGCCGCCATGGGATTGGTGGCATGAAAGCCCGATCCGCTGGTGACGAATTTTACCGAGCCTGCCGCATCCGGGTCGGACGCGTCTGAACTGTGATCCCCGCGCACCTTCCATCCTTTTGGCGCTTGCGCGAACGCCGGTGCGATGGCCAGCAGCGCAGCCAATGCCAATCCAACGAAATGCTTCCTTTTCATCTGAATGCCTCCTCAGGGATTTGCTTCCTCGAATCATACTCCCGTTTCGAGGTGGCGTGGCTTGGATTTGTGTAGCGCCCGCCTTCAGGCGGGCATCCGGGGCGCGCATCAAATGCCGGCCTGAAGGCGGGCGCTACATAAACATAAGGCAGGCCATGACCCGTGTTGTTTATTTGCGCCGCGGACGAAACTGCGGCGAGGTTTCTCCGCGTGCTAGAATTCTCAGGTGTCCAATCAAATCATTCGTCCCGCCCGCACGATTAGCGGCTCGCTCGAAGTTCCCGGCGACAAATCCATTTCTCACCGATACGCGATGCTCGCTTCGCTGGCCGAAGGGACCAGCGAGATCACGCGATTTTCCGCGGCGGCCGATTGCCGCAGTACACTCGATTGTTTCTCGCAGCTCGGCGTGAAAATCGATATTCAAGCGGACCGAATCCGCATTACCGGCCTGGGGCTTGAGGGACTGCGTAGGCCTCGCAACACTCTGGACGCAGGAAATTCCGGCACCACCATGCGCATGCTCGCCGGGATTTTAGCCGGACAGGAATTCCGGAGCACCCTCGACGGCGACACTTCCTTGCGCAGCCGGCCCATGCGGCGCGTAATGGAACCTCTCACGCAAATGGGCGCGCGAATTCACGCGCGCGAAGGAGGCTTCGCTCCTTTAAAGATTGATGGCACGCGTCTCTCTCCCATTGACTACGCGCTGCCGGTGCCGAGCGCGCAGGTAAAGTCCGCCGTTCTTCTGGCGGGATTGTTCGCCGACGGCGTCACTTCAGTAACGGAACCCGTGCGCACGCGCGACCACACCGAACTGGCTCTCGCTGAATTTGGCGCGCACCTCGATCACGAAGGCCGCACGATTCGCATTCATGGCCGGCCGCGCCTGAAAGGCCGCTCGCTCGCGGTGCCTGGAGATCTTTCCTCCGCCGTTTTTTTTCTTGCCGCGGCGATGGTTCTGCCGGAATCGAATCTGGTGATTCACAATGTCGGATTGAATCCCACGCGTTCGGCGGTTCTCGATGTGCTGGGCTCGATGGGAGCGCCGGTGAGCCTGGTTGCCATTCGCAGCGAACATGGAGAACTGATCGGCGACGTTTCTATCCGGCACGAGCCGCTGAAGGGAGGCTCGATCGAAGGCGACACCATCGCACAGTTGATCGACGAGCTTCCGGCGATTGCCGTGCTGGGGCCGTACACCGAGCAGGGAATTGAGATTCGCAACGCGGCGGAGTTGCGCGTGAAGGAAAGCGACCGCATTGCCGTCCTGGTGGAGAATCTCCGCCGCATGGGCGCGCAAGTCGAGGAGCTTCCCGACGGCTTGCGCGTCGCGGGCCGTTCCGCGGGCCGCTTGCACGGCGCTGAGATCGAACCGCACGGCGATCATCGCATGGCCATGGCGTTCGCCGTAGCAGCGCTCGGAGCGGAAGGCGAAACGGTGATTCGCGATGCCGAATGCGCGGGGGTATCTTACCCGGAATTTTTCTCCACGCTCGAGCGGCTGGTTGAGCGATAGCGGAGCCTGTCGCGACGCACCGGATCTGGCCAATCCCAATCCATTAACCTAATAAAAAAGTGAGCGCTATTTGTGGCGCCGGCGTCCCGCCGGCGATTTTGAAGCGTGAGGGAACCGGAAAAGCCACCGGCGGGACGCCGACGCCACCGCGCATCCCGGCGTTCGCGTCGGATAGAAGCCGCGCCGCCGCTTGAAACATTTGAAACGCTGTATTCATTTGGGAGTAAAGGACATGCGAAGTTTTCTGGAACTGGCGCGTGCCTCCTTCCTTGACACTCCGTTGTCGCAACGGTTAACCTCGCCTGCGAATGCCTGGAAGACTTCGCAGGATACTTATTGCTCTCCTGATTTTGGCGGGAATGGTGGCGATCGCTTATCACTCGCGCCATAAAATTCATTTGGCCGATTTCACGTGGAAGAGATTCGTCTCCGCGGTCGGCCAGGCCAACATTTTTCT
>PMOP01000364.1 GCA_003161495.1 Acidobacteriota bacterium
GTAGGGATTCTGCCAGGTGTCCTGATACGCCTCGACAGGAACCATTTCCACGTCATGCCGTTTGGCGAGCGCCGACGCTTTTGCGATGGCCACGGCCTCGGCGGCGCAGGCCGCGATTCCCTCTCGCGTCAAGCGATCGGTGGAAGCAAAGCCCCACGATCCGCGCGCGATCACGCGAATGCCTATGCCGCACGATTCCGATTCGGCGAGCGTGCCCACCTCGCCATTTTTTGTGGAGAGATCACGGAGGCGAATGTCCATGACGCGGGCGTCTGCGTAGGTTGCGCCGCGCAGCTTCGCGGTTTCAAGCGCCCAGTTGGCGAAGTCCCGCATCATGGATTCAGGAGAAACAATTCAAAAGCGTTTAACACAGAGGACACGGAGAAAACCAGAACACATAGGGCACAGAGAAAAGCTTTATGTGCCTTCCGACCAGGACGCGAGATACAACTCTTGCTCGGGCGTGAGCTTGTCCATCTGCACGCCCATGGATTCGAGCTTGAGCTTCGCGATCTGGCGGTCGATGGCCTCGGGCACGACGTACACTTGCGCCTTCAGCTCCGACGCGTGCTTCATCATGTATTCGGCGGAAAGCGCCTGGTTGGCAAAGCTCATATCCATCACGGCGGCCGGATGCCCTTCCGCAGCAGCTAGATTTATCAGCCGTCCTTCGCCCAGCAGATAAATCCTGCGGCCGTCCTTGACCGAGTATTCCTCGACAAACGGCCGCGCGATGCGCTTGCCGTTAGACATTTTCTCCAGCGCGGGAATATCGATCTCGACGTTGAAGTGCCCGGAATTGCAGACCACCGCTCCGTCCTTCATGCGCTCAAAGGAATCGTGCGTCAGCACGGACTTGTTTCCCGTGACGGTGACAAAAATATCGCCGATCTTCGCGGCTTCGGCCATGGGCATCACGCGGAATCCGTCCATCACGGCTTCGATGGCCCGCACGGCGTTTACTTCGGTGACGATCACGTCCGCGCCCAAACCCTTGGCGCGCATCGCCACACCCTTGCCGCACCAGCCGTATCCCGCGACCACCACTTTGAGCCCGGCGATGAGCAGATTCGTCGAGCGAATGATGCCGTCAATCGTGGATTGCCCCGTGCCATATCGATTATCGAAGAAATGCTTGGTCTCCGCGTCGTTCACGGCGATCACGGGATATTTCAGCGTCCCATCCTTGGCCATGGCGCGCAGGCGGATCACGCCGGTGGTGGTCTCTTCCGTGCCGCCGATCACGTCGGCCACGAGATGCTGGTGTTTCGTGAGCAGTAAAGTCACGAGGTCCGCGCCGTCGTCCATCGTGATCTGCGGCTTGTGATCGATGCAGGCGTTCAGGTGAGAGTAATAGGTGGTGTTATCCTCGCCCTTGATGGCATACGTCGGAATCGAATAATCCTTGATGAGCGACGCGGCAACCTCATCTTGCGTGGAAAGCGGATTCGAGGCGCACAAAACCAAATCGGCGCCGCCATCGCGAAGGGTGATGGCGAGGTTTGCGGTTTCGCTGGTCACGTGCAAACACAAGGAAAGGCGCACGCCCTTGAGCGGCTGTTCCTTAATGAATCGCTTGCGGATCAATTGAAGAACAGGCATCTGCTGATTGGCCCATTCGATTTTACGTTTGCCCGATTCCGCCAAGCTCATGTCGCGAACATCGCCCGTGGTGCTCTGCACTGTCTTCGTCACGCGAATATCTCCTCCAGATCAAGTAGCACAGGCACTCTTGCCTGTGCGCTTTCCCATAACTAAAAGTGCTCCAAGAATTGTCGCAAAACCGCACAGGCAAGAGTGCCTGTGCTACCTAATTCGGCACGAATTCGTTTTGCCTTAGCGGCGGGCGGCAACTTCTTTGCCGCTAAGCCCAGCCTGGCTGCGAATCGCTTCCGCTTTGTCCGTGAGCTCCCACGTAAAGCCCGGGCCGGAACGCCCGAAATGGCCGAACGAAGCCGTCGGCCGGTAGATGGGCCTCCGCAGATTGAGCGACTCGATGATCGCGCGGGGCGTGAGCTTGAACGTGCTGCGAATCAAATCGGTAATTTTCTCATCCGGGATTGCCCCGGTGCCGAATGTATCGGCCATGACGGAAACGGGATCGGCAACGCCAATTGCATACGCCAGCTGCACTTCCACTTTGCGCGCCACTCCCGCGGCTACAAGATTTTTCGCCACGTGCCGCGCCATGTAGCACGCCGAGCGGTCCACCTTGGACGGGTCCTTGCCCGAAAACGCGCCGCCGCCGTGCCGGCTGTATCCGCCGTACGTATCGACAATAATTTTGCGTCCCGTCAGGCCGGCGTCGCCCATGGGCCCGCCCACCACGAAGCGCCCGGTCGGATTGATGTGGAATTTTGTGTTTTTGTCCATCAATGCGGCGGGAACCACTTTGCGAATCACTTCTTCGCGCACGACATTTTGCAGGTCCGCGTTGGAAACCGAATCGCTATGCTGCGTCGAGATGACCACGGTGTCCACGCGCACAGGGCGGTCGCCTTCGTATTCTACGGTTACCTGCGATTTTCCGTCCGGCCGGAAAAAGTCGACGATGCCTTGGCGGCGAACTTCGGAAAGCCGCTGTACCAGTTTGTGGGCCAGCGTAATCGGGAGCGGCATCAACTCTGCGGTTTCATCGCAAGCAAAACCAAACATGAGACCCTGATCGCCCGCTCCTCCTGTGTCCACCCCCATGGCGATGTCCGGAGACTGGCGCTTGAGCGAGGAAATGACAGCGCAGGTTTCCGAGTCAAAGCCGTACTCGGCGCGCGTGTAGCCAACGTCACGCACCACTTCGCGAGCAATGTCGGAATAATCCAGGACTGCCTTGGTCGTAATTTCGCCCGCGACCATCACGAGGCCGGTGGTCACGAGCGTTTCGCATGCTACGCGCCCGGTCGGGTCTTCTGTAAGCACCGCGTCGAGCACAGCGTCGGAGATCTGGTCGGCAATTTTGTCCGGATGGCCTTCGGTCACCGATTCCGAGGTAAACAGAAATTTGCGATTCTTGTCGCTCAAACCAGCACCTCTCGTGAATGACTCCCCAAGGAAAAACAGGAACATTTCTACTGCGAAATTCCAATTTTCTTCGTCATCGACGCTAACATGCGACCCCAAGCCTGTCAACGAATTGAGGCTAACCCTGATGGGGGCGCGCCTGAGTAGCAAGAATCAGGGGTTGGAATGCGCCGATCGGGATCAATGCGTGCATAGGGCCGTCGGCATTTAACAGGGCGTCAGGGGCTAAAGCCTTTGTTTCTCGGCTCCGTTTATGTCGCGGCTGAAGCCGCGACCCACAAGGACGACTTTCAAGGCGACACCTTCTCCCTACGCCTCGTCCCCCGCCTCGACAGCGCTCCCTAGCGTACCTTTTCTCCGCGCCATCAAGAAACTACGAATAAACGGATCGAGATCCCCGTTCAGCACCCGGTCCACATCACCCATCTCAAATTTTGTCCTGTGATCTTTGATCAGGCGGTAGGGCTGAAGCGTGTACGTGCGGATCTGGCTGCCAAAGCTGATGTCGCGCTTGGTCTCGTCCATTTTGCGCGTTTCGGCCTGGCGCTTCTCGATTTCGGCCTCGTACAAGCGCGAGCGCAGCCATTTCATGGCCANNAGGTGCGTGATGCGCACCGCCGTCTCCACCTTGTTCACATTTTGGCCGCCCGCGCCGCCCGCGCGAAATGTGTCCACGCGCACTTCCTCGGGCTTTACGACGATATCAATCTTGTCGTCGACTTCCGGAATGACAAACACCGAAGCGAACGAAGTGTGGCGCCGCGCGGCCTGATCGAAGGGAGAAATACGGATCAGGCGATGCACGCCGCTTTCGGTCGAGAGAAATCCAAATGCGTTCTCGCCTTCGACGCGCACCGTCGCGGATTTCAAGCCGGCGCCTTCGCCGGGCGTCAGATCCATCACGGTCGCGGTGAATCCCCTTTGCTCGGCCCAGCGCAGATACATGCGCAGCAGCATTTCCGCCCAATCCTGCGATTCCATGCCGCCCGCGCCCGGCTTGATGGTCATGATGGCGTTCAGGCGATCGTTCTCGCCGGACAGCAGCGTGACGGTTTCGAGTTCCGAAACATAAGTATCGGCCGCGGCCATTTCGCGCTCGATTTCTTTCAGAAGCGAATCGCGCTGCGCCGCGTCTTTCTCTTCCTCGGCAAGATGAAAGTAGGTGTCAATATCGCTGGCCATGGTCATGAGCTTTGCGTCGGAGGCGAGGACCGCTTCCGCCGCCTTGCGCTGCTGCATGACTTTTTGCGCGCCTTCCTGGTCCTGCCAGAAATCCGGCTGCGCGATTTTCTTTTCCAGGGAATTTATGGTTTCGCGGCTGCGTGCGACGTCAAAGATAGCTCCGCACGAGTTCGATGCGCTTGGTAAGGTCTTCTCGCTGCCGCTGTAGATCTTCGATCATCATGGGATGTTCCGCCCGCTCCATTCACAGTTAAGAAGTTTTGCGCGCGAGCGTGTCGCGCGCAGCCATCAACACTAACATGAGCGCGATCAGTACGCACAGCCACGCGAGCCAGTCCCCCCAGCGCGCATAGGGCGTCAGGTCCGCGCGAAACGCGTACGGCGCGTCCAATTCGCCGCGAATGTCCGCGGGCAATTGCGCCACGATGCGCCCGTAAGGATCGATGGATACAGTGATTCCATCATTGGTGTCGCGCAGCAGCCAGCGGCGATTCTCCACGGCTCGCACGCGCGCCATCGCCAGATGCTGCGCCGGAGCGCCCGATCCGCCAAACCAGCCGTCGTCGGAAATATTGACGAAGAGTTGCGCGCCGCCCAGCGTGAAGCGGCGAATTTCATTCGGAAAAATCGCCTCGTAACAAATGAAGGCGCTGAAGGGGCCGCCGGAAACGTTTCCCACTTTGTATTGCGAGCCGTGCTGAAAATCGCCGATGAGGCCCGTCAAATCCTTGGCAAAGAAAAACCATTTCCTCCACGGAACATATTCGCTAAACGGCACGAGATGAATCTTGTCATAAATAAAATCGATCGCGCCGTTCGGCCCGAGCAGTACGGCGCTGTTGTTCGGGGCGATGCCGCCGCCGGGCAGCGGCTTCCAGTCGATTACGCCGACCAAAAAGCCGTTTCCTGCGCCGCGCGCGATGCGTGTTGCGCGCGATTGAAAATTTACGTCCTGCAGCGAAAACGGCGCTGGAACTTCCGGCCACACCACGACGCCTGGAACTTTTTGCGCCGCCGAGATGCTGATCTGCTCCAGTTGATCCATGTCCGCCGCATGCGACTGCATCCAATTCGATGGATATCCGTTGGACACGGGGAA
>PMOP01000220.1 GCA_003161495.1 Acidobacteriota bacterium
GAAGCCGGCGTCGTAATCTACATCGATCGTCAGCTGGCCGGCCCGTATGGGCGCGACCGATACCGCTACACGCAGGGCCCGTTTGACGAAAATGCCCCGCGCGAGTTCGGCTTTCAAGGGAAGGCTACGCCGAGCGAAACGTATCGAGATGGCCTGAAGGCCCTCAAAGGTTTCGATCGCCTTTCTCCCGAAGAGCAGGACAAAAAATTGCAGCAAATTGAGAACACCCATCTGTTTGCCCTGCTGCGCGAGAACACCATCGAAGGCATGTTTTCCGATCCCGTGCACGGCGGCAACGTGGACATGGTCGGCTGGCAACTTGTCGGATTCCCCGGACCGCGCATGAGCAATTACGATGAAGTGGAAAAGCACTTCGGCGAAGCGTTCCGCCCCAAACCCATCAGCCTCGAACAATCCATCGGAAGAAAAGTTCCAACCACCGAAGACCAGGATCTGAAATCATGAAAACCCTGCCGTCGACCGACGTCCTCATCATTGGCAGCGGATGGACCGGCCTGCTTATGGCCAAGGAACTGAGCGGGCGCACACCTCTGTCAATACTCATTCTTGAACGCGGCCGCCCGCGCATGTCCGAATACATTGACGGCATGGACGAGCTCGAATTTTTTGTGCGTAAGCACATGATGCAAGACCCGTCGACGGACGCCATCGCGCTGCGATACAGCGCGAGCGAGCGCACTCGTCCCGTTCGCCAATTCGGCGCATTTCTCCCCGGCACCGGCGTTGGCGGAACGGGCGAACACTGGGGAGCGGTTTACCCGCGACTGATGCCGGATTGCTTCGAGATGTACTCGAAAACCGTCGAGCGCTACGGCAAGCAGAAATTGCCGGAAGATCACTCGATTCAGGATTGGGGCATCACCTACGACGAAGTGGAGCCGTACTACGCGCGCTCGGAACGCGAAGTGGGCATTTCCGGAAAAGCGGGAAACCTGAACGGAAAAAAGATTGAGGGCGGCAACATCTTCGAGGGCCCGCGAAGTTCCGAATATCCGATGGGCCCGACGCTCGTGCCATATTTCCCCACGCTCTTCGGCGCCACGGCAAAATCGCTGGGATACCATCCCTTCGTCAATGCCACGGCGATTCCCAGCGCCGAGTACACGAATCCCGACGGGGTCACGCGCCCACCCTGCGCCTTCTGCGGATTCTGCGAACGCACGCCGTGCATGATTGGCGCCAAAGCTCAGCCCACCAGCGTGTATCTGCCCGTGGTGCGCAAGCGGAAAAGCGTCTCGCTGCGCACCGGCATCACGGTGCGCCGCATCGTGCACGAAAAAGGCGCGAACGGCGGACGAGCGACCGGCGTTACGTACTTCGACGAATCCGGCGAAGAAGTTTTTCAGCCCGCTGATCTCGTGATCCTCGCGACCTACACTCTCGGCAACAATCACCTGCTGTTTCTCTCCGGCATCGGCACGCCCTACGACGCTTCGACCGGCAAAGGCACGCTGGGAAAAAATCTGACGCATCAGCTGCAGTTCGGCGTGAATGTGTTTATGGATAAGCCGCTCAACCGGTTCATGGGCGCAGGCGGCACGGGAATCCGCATGGCCGATTTTGACGCCGACGTTTTTGATCACAGCAAAGTGGATTTCATCCGGGGCGGCGTGATTGGCGCGACGATGACCGGCACGCAGCCGATTTCAACCTTCGGCGATCTTCCGCGTTCCATGAAGTTGCCGCGCTGGGGCTCGGCCTGGAAAAAGGCGTCCGTCGAATGGTATGACCGCGTGGCCAATATCGGGTTTGGCGGGGAACACATTCCGTACGCCGGCAATTATTTCGACCTCGACACGACGTACAAGAATCCCGCGGGCGATCCGCTCCTGCGCATGACCATCAACTGGCGGGACAACGAGCGAAAAATGGTCGACTTCATGAACGCAAAGATGGTCGAGATCGGCCACGCCATGGGCGCGAAAGAAGTGAACCCGTTCCCCGGCTACGGAAATTACGACGTGACGCGCTACCAATCCACGCACGTCCAGGGCGGCACCATCATGGCCGCATCGCCCGACCGCGGCGTGGTGAATATGCAGCAGCAACACTGGGACATTTCCAACCTGTTCGTCATCGGCGCTTCCACGTTCCCCAACAGCGGCGCGGCCAATCCGACGCCGACGATCCTGGCGCTGACCTATCGCACCGCCGACACTATCATGGACAAATATTTGAAGAAGCCGGGAATGTTGGCGTAGGCAGCGCAGCCTGTGAAGGCCGCGCTAGTTTTTTGAATTTACGTATTGCCGGGTTTCCGC
This sequence comes from Acidobacteriota bacterium, assembly GCA_003161495.1. Classification (GTDB taxonomy): domain Bacteria; phylum Acidobacteriota; class Terriglobia; order Acidiferrales; family UBA7541; genus Palsa-360. Next base: position 2,283 of record PMOP01000220.1, read on the forward strand.
GGTGAGGGCGGCGGCAACGGCGCGCACAAGTTGCGGTGTAATGGCGGTCTCCGGAAGTGCTGTTGTTTGGCGAGAAGGCGTATCAATTTGCGGGCGCCGGACCAGCGCTTCCAGGTTCAGATTTTCCGCCACCTCCTTCACAATATTCACGCCGATTACTTCCAGTCCACGATGAAAGCCTTCGAGCATTGCGTTAAAACACAAATTATTGATCCTGCGAGGAATGCCCGCGCTCGATTCCGCGATCGCCGCCACCGCTTCGCTCGTAAAAAGATGTTTCCCGGTCCAGCCTGACGCGCGCAGGCGATGCTCGACATATTCCGCAGTCTGGTCGGCGTTGAGCAGCTTTAAACTGGACAGGACGGAAATACGTTGGCGCAATTGCACGAGGCTGGGTTTCGTGAGCGTCTCCGCAAGTTGCGGCTGCCCGGCCAGTACGATTTGAATCAGCTTGGAGTGGGTTGTTTCAAAATCGGAGAGCAGGCGAATTGTTTCCAACACCGGTTCCTGCAAATTTTGCGCTTCATCCACGATGAGCACGAAGCGGCGCCCGCGCAGCATTTCTTCCAGCAGGGCTTGGTTTAGCGCGCGATGCATGGCGACGACGTCCATCCCCGCGTGGTCCACTTCCAATTCATTTAATATGAAGCAGAGCAACTCGCGTGAATTGCACTGCGTTTGAAATAAAAACACCACCTGCGCGGAATCGCTCAGATCATCCATCAGCTTATTTAGCAGGGTAGTTTTGCCCATGCCGGGCTCGGCCACGAGCACCATGAATCCGCGAAAATGCTCGATCCCTTCCTTGATCGAAGCGAGCGCCTGGCGATGCGATGGAGTGAAATAGAGAAAAGCCGGGTCCGGCGTCACATCGAAGGGCTGCTGCGGCAGTTTATAAAACGCCAACACATCTTTGGCATTCCCTTTTTCGCTTTTTGTGTCGGCAGCGGGCGTCTGCGCATCCATCCCAATTTTTTCTACTTCTGCCGGGACCGACGCATCACGTTCCTCGACATTAGCCATATCCGAAACACTTTCATTCATCACCCGAGGTTCGTCCGCGATCTCAATCTCCCGTTCATTTCGCTCCTCAATTTCGGCGAGCTTATTATCGTTCTGTACTGCAGAAATATTTTCCTGCTGGATTGTTGATTCCGTCACGGATGGAACCAGCGCGGGAATTTCAGCCGGAAGAATGGGCGCAGGATTCTCCGGCGGAATTGGCGTGGAATCCATTTTCATCTCCTCTGATTTGCCCAGCGCAGGAAAATCAATGGACGCAGCGAGCCAGTCCGCGGAATTTTCCGGCACTTTGCTGTTCGCAGTTTCCCGAGGAGTGTATTCAAGGCCTGTACTCAGCAAAAGTTCCGAAGGTTGCGCCGGCGATGCCACACGTTGCAAACGTTGCGTCGATTTATTCACCGGCACCGGTCGGGCCAGGCGCGGTGAGGGCGACGCATAAAACGTATAGGGAATTCCGGTCGCCATTTTCCTGGTGCTCACGGACCGAACCAGCAGCCCGAAAAGAAAAATGCACGTTCCGTACGCGACATTGGGGTCAATCCCTGCAGTTAGCCAATTCATGGTTGGTCTTTTCAGATCCTCCTCGAAGAAGCCAAGTGCGCCAATCGGCAGCGCAGCCCATTTCGGTTCAAGCCCATTGTGGATACAAAGCCAGAGAATGGCGATAGGCTGGTCGCTACAAAATTTCTGGTCCCCGTGTACTAGTACTTGCCTGAGGTTTATTAAGTCACCATTTATCAGCATTTTACCTCGAGCAATGACCTGCCATCTGGCGTGAGCCAGAGGCCGTGCCCAGCCTTTTCTTTGTAGCACCCGCCTCCAGGCGGCATTCGCTCGGCTCAGCGATAGCCAACCTGGCTTATGCTAGAATCTTGCACTTGAATCTGAAGGAGTTGGGTAAGGCTATGAAGATCAGCAGGGAAGACGTTTTGAAAGTGGCGGCTCTGGCGAATCTAGAGTTGTCCCACGAGGAAGTGGATACCTATCGCAGCCACCTCGACGATATTTTGACATACATCGATAAGTTGAATGAGATTGACACTTCAGGCGTCGAGCCGCTAACGCAAGTGGTGGCAGCCTCCGCGGATGATTCGTCCCTGCGTGAAGACGTCATCGTGCGCGCCGATATCATCGCGGAAGTTCTCCAGGGAGCGCCCGACCCCGAGGCGCCCTACTTTCGTGTCCCCAGGGTGATCGAAAAGTGAGCGCCACAGCTATATGGACGATTCCCGAAGTCCGCTCGGCTCTGGATGCCCGGAAAATTTCGGCGCGCGAGCTGGTGAAGGAATTCTACGCGCGCATCGAACGGCGCAACGCAGAACTCAACATTTTTCTGGCCCTTTCGCCCGAGCGCGCCTATGCCCAGGCGGACAAGGTTGATGCCGCCATCGCCGCCGGTGACGCCCTTCCGGCGCTGGCCGGCGTACCCGTGGCGGTGAAAGATGTCATCAGCACGCACGGCATCCCAACTACGTGCGGCTCGCGCATTCTGCAGGGCTACCGGCCGGCCTACGACGCGACAGCGGTTACGCGGCTCGAACGCGCCGGCGCGATTGTCCTCGGCAAAACGAATTGCGACGAATTTGCGATGGGCAGTTCGAATGAAAACTCCGCCTATGGGCCCGTGCGTAACCCTGTTGCGACCGATTATGTTCCGGGTGGCTCAAGTGGAGGTTCAGCGGCTGCGGTCGCTGCAAATCTCGCTGTGGCCGCACTTGGCACTGACACGGGCGGTTCGATCCGGCAGCCCGGTTCATTTTGCGGCGTCCCGGCGCTGAACCCGAGCTACGGCCGCGTATCGCGTTACGGCCTGATCGCCTACGCCTCGTCGCTCGATCGGATTGGGCCCTTCGCGCACACTGCCAGCGATGTCGCCACAGTTTTGTCCGTCATTGCCGGGCGCGACCCTCGCGATTCGACTTCGGCTTCCGTACCCGTGCCCGATTACGTTGCCGGCATCGGAAAATCCCTGCACGGTTTGCGCATTGGCATTCCTGACGATTATTTTGGCGAGGGAATCGATCCCGAAGTGCGGAAGAAAATCGAGGCGGGGATCGCTTTGCTCGAAAAGCTGGGATGCAAGCGCGTGTCCATCCGCATGCCGAACACGGAATACGCCATCGCGGCGTACTACATCATCGCCACCGCCGAGGCTAGCTCCAATCTGGCGCGCTACGACGGCGTGCGGTACGGTCCGCGTGTTCCGGGCGCGACGCTGATTGAGATGTACCAAAAAACGCGCGGTCGAGGCTTTGGCGCCGAAGTGAAACGGCGTATCGTCCTCGGAACCTACGTCCTTTCGGCGGGATATTACGATGCGTACTACTTGAAGGGACAAAAGGTTCGCACCTTGATCGCCCGGGATTTTCGCGAAGCGTTTGAAAAAGTGGACGCCATCGTTACACCCACTTCGCCTGTCCCGGCGTTTCGCCTCGGCGAGCGAACCGCGAATCCGCTGCAAATGTATCTTGCTGATATATATACCGTTACGGGATCTCTGGCAGGCGTTCCCGGCATTTCGGTGCCTTCCGGGAAGACAGCCTCCGGCCTGCCTGTCGGTTTGCAAATCTATGGGCCGGCTTTTGGAGAAGACCGCGTGCTCCACATGGCTCATGCGTTCGAGCAGGCCGGCGGTCAAGAGTTGTAGCGCCAACCTTCAGGTTGGCATCCGTATTTAAGGCCGATGCCCACCTAAAGGTGGCCGCTACAAAGGTGGACGAGAGGAAAAGATTGGTGGCACTGATTTTGTCCCACGAAACGCAGAGTGTTCCGAATGTGCACAAAATTTCGTAGAACGGTACAAAAAACAGTACACTTTTTCAGTTCGGGATCTTGCCAACCTTGCCTCGTTGCGATTCCTTTCCAAAGATTTCCCCGCTAAAGCGTTTGCTTCGTAATATTTGCAAAATCAAACGGTGAGCCCTCCCCCCGAATCGTAAAACGGCAGGAATATTGCTTGGAAATCAGTGGCTCCGTGTGCCGCATTCCGAGTTTTTTGCGGAGCGGAATGGAACGCGGCAAAAAGAACGCGGCAAAAAGATGAAGGATGGCATGGGATGATCACCGTTAAATCCACGCAGAAAATTTACACCGAAGATGAAATTTCCCGCCTAACGGGAATCTGCAGCGAGCATCTTCGCGGTGTTGCCCGCAGCAGACATCTCGGCTCCATAGTGCGCGCCGCTGAAGCCGTCGCCGGGCAAACGGAACGCTGGCAATTCTCGAACACGGACTTGAGTGTCCTCACTGCCCTGTTCCCCCGCTGTGAACACTGAAGGCGGGCCCTTCTTCGCTGTTCCTGCAAAATCAATTTAGCACCGTTGCGTGGGGTTCCCCATGCGCGCTATCCTCGAAACATACGAAAAACCTGTATGGCTTTACTAGCATCGTAAAAGCCAGTGCAGGAAGCGCGTTAGTGAACGACACGATGAAGTTCCCGCCACAAATCGCAATGGTCCTCGCAACGCTGCTGGCGCTGTTGCCCAACCTTTCTGGCGATTTTGTCCACGCTGCATTGGCTGCTCAAAAGGATTCGGATACCAAAGCCGTTGCCCCGGCCGGGCAAATCCCCGTTGCGCTTCCCAAGGGCAAAAAGCTGATCCTGAAAGATGGGACGTTTCAACTGGCGCGCGAGTATACGGTGGAAGGAGACCGGGTGCGCTACTGGAGTGTCGAGCGCTCGCAGTGGGAAGAAATTCCTGCGAACCTGGTGGACTGGGACGCCACGCACAAGTCCGATGCGGAACAAGCCGACCGCGACGCGGAACTCAAAACGAAAATCCACGCCTCCCAACTCGCCCAGCTTACCAAGGACATTGACGTCGACCGCAGCCTGGAAATCAAGCCGGGATTATTTCTGCCGGACGCGGTCGGTTTCTACGCGCTCGACCGAGACAAACTCGTTCGCGAAATGAAGCAGAGCACCGCGGAAATCAAGACGTCGACGGGCCGCGAAGTCGAAAAAATCCTGAGCGGCGTATCGATGATCCCGAGCAAGAAAATCATGGATATTCCCGGCGAGCGAGCGGCCATGCGCCTTACGACGGCCGAACCCGAATTTTTCATGCGCCCGGCCGATTCGCGCGAGCCGCGCTTCCGGTTGCTTCGCGCGCAAATCAAGGGCGGCCGCCGCATCCTCGACAACATCAGCGTCCACTTCACGGGCGAGGAAAAACACAACGCCACCGAAATGGAAATTCAAACGTGGACTCCCGCCACCGGAGTCTTCCGCTACACGGTCGACGAGCGCCTTGAGCCCGGCGAATACGCCTTCGTCGAAATGACCGATGAAGGCGCCAGCGGCTACGTCTGGGATTTTGGAATCGATGCGCCGGGAACAAAAGAAAAATAATTGTTGTACGGGAAAAGCGTTTCGGGATTGGGAATTAGGCTGCTACACGATTGAGGGATCTTTAACTGTTCAGGTCAGATCGGTCCGCCAGATTCAACGGCTTCGCGATTTTTCAGGTCGTTTTTTGATTTTGCCAAATTGGGGAGCTGCACTTTTTGCCGGTTTACTCTCTTCGCCAGCACCTTGTTCGTGTGGCGCCAGATCTGGAGGGAGTTCATCCTGCCGCTCCGGGGGTTTCCCCCTCCCGGAACGACCCAGGATCCGCATCGTTTCCGAGCGCTCAGCCCGGCGAATTCGCTCCTGAAAATACTCTTCCGTCCGCATAGCGGAAAGCTTCTCCGCCAGCGCGACATTAATCAGCTGATTCAGTGCTACCCCTTCCGATTCCGCCACCTTGCGCGCTTCTTCCATCAATGAAGGTTGTAGCCGCAACGCAAAATTATTTCTTCTCATGGGTTCAACATCCTCATCCGGACCAGCGCTTCCCTTGGCAAAATCACAGCACAATTGAATTGTATCCCGGCATCTTCAAAATCGCGCTGGTTGAACGTCACAATGGCATCGGCGTTTCCATTCACAGCGGTTTCAAGAACCATGTCATCATTTGCATCGGATAGTCTCGGCCGCCACCGAAACGCAAGCCTTACTTGCCTTGCCACAGACGCCAGATCGTCCAGAACACTTGCGACTTCTTCCGCGTTTAACCCACAGGCGGCCAAATGTTCATGGCGGCTAAGAACTGCCTCGTATTCGAGCATGAGGGGGACAGAAAGCAAAATCTCAAAACGAAGGTCCAATGGGCCAAGCAACAGTTGGCGCGATGCGCCTTGATCGCTCCGAAAGGCCGCAACGAGTACATCCGTATCGAGCACATAGGAAGCTCTCACACCTAATCATGATATTGCATGCAATATCAACCGTCAAGGGCTCGATTGTCTTTGGCTTTAGACGAGATTTTCTTTGGCTGGAAAACGGCGGCGGGAGACGGCGATTCGTTCAGCAGTGCGAGCAACTCCGCGATGCGGAACGGTTTCTGCAGGAAGCAGTTGCCGTCGCGTCGAGCCTGTTCGCCGATGGAGGCATCGAGCAGGTCGCCGGTCATGAAGATAAAAAGCGGGCGCGGGCCGCTCCGGAGCGCCAGTTTTTCCATGATGCGGGCGTGAAGATCGAATCCGGAAACCACTTTTCCGGAGGCAGCCTCCAGATTCAAATCGCACAGGATCACATCGTACGAATTTCGGGTGGCAAGTTCGAGCGCTCGTTCGGAAGAGGCGGCGCGATCCACCAGGCAGCCGCGCGTGCTCAGGCTTTCCGTCACAAGTTCCAGAATGCTTTCTTCGTCATCGACAACCAGAATTTTCTTTCGTGCCAGCGGCGAGGCGGGCGGCGTGGGAGTCTCCGCGCGGGCTGCGTTCACCGCAGGCGCGGCGGGGTCGGCAAGCGCCACGGATTCCGTGCAAACCGGCAGGGACACGGTGAAGACCGAGCCGCCATCGGGCAGCGGCTGCGCGGAAATATCGCCGTTGTGCTCTCGAATAATCGCCATGCAGATGCTGAGGCCGAGTCCTGTGCCGCGGCCGGGACGCTTCGTCGTGAAAAATGGATCAAAAATGCGCGGCAGCAATTCACGGCGGATGCCGACGCCATCATCCTGAAAAGTGATCAGCACGCGGTCGCCGACGACTCCCAGGCGAATCTTCAACGTGCCGCGTTCACGCACTTCGCGAATGGCCTGCTCGGCATTCACGATAAGGTTCAGGAAAACCTGCGTGAGCTGATTGGGATCGCCCGATACGGTGGGAAGATCGGGACGTGCGACCAGGTCCACCTGAATATGATTCGTGCGTAGCGAATGTTCGTGGAGCTGAAGAGTGCGTTGCAGCAAGTCCGGCAAATGAAGCAGCGTGGTGCGCGGCGTCGAAGGACGCGAAAAGACCAGCAAGCTCTGCACAATGTGCGCTGCACGTCGAGCCTGGCGGTGAGCAAGATCCAGCTGGTGGCACGCGTGTTCGTCGGTGGACTGATCGCGCAGCAGTTCGGTGACACCCAGAATTGCGGTCAGCGGATTATTCAGTTCGTGCGCAACGCCGGCGATCATCTGCCCCATGGCGGCAAGGCGCTCGGACTGAATGACTTGTTGCTGGAGCCGTTGCTGGTCCGTAATGTCGCGCGCGGATGCGATGACGCCAGTGATGGATCCTGTCTCGTCATGCAGCGGTCGAGCGGAGGCGCGGAAGACGCGCCACGCACCGTTCTTATGCTGCGTGCGGTATTCTATCTGGCCCTCGGAGAGACGCTTGAAAATCAAATCGTCGAACAGTTCGAGCATCGCGGCGCGGTCCGACGGATCCGTGCGGCCCCCCATCCTCTTCCCGATTAATTCCTCAGGGCGGAAACCCAGGATGTCAAAAATCTGGGGGCTGACAAAGGTATAGCGCGCTTCGCTATCGAGAGCGATGACCAGGTCAGGAAAGCTGTCCATGAGGCGGCCCGCGAATTCCTGTTCGCGGTGGAGGCGGCGCTCCATTTCGCGCTGCTCGGTGACATCCACAAACGTACCCTGGTAGCGCACAAATTTTCCGGCCGCGTCGCGGATCGCCGCCGTAGTGTGCACCGCAACCACATCGCGCCCCTCATGGCAGTGCCTTAGCGTGATCTCATGAGCGCGCAAGAATCCCAAATCGTTCAGTTGTTTTTGTTCTTCCGCGCGAATTTCCGGATTGCGGTACAGGGTTGCGATTTCGCGGTTCAGCAAGTCTTCTTTGGTATCGAAGCCGAGAATTTGCGCCAGCGCCGGGTTGACCTCGGTAATCCGGTCGTCCGCGGA
>PMOP01000275.1:0-620 GCA_003161495.1 Acidobacteriota bacterium
GGGCAGGCTGAGTTATTCTCGGCGGGCTTCGTTCGGGGTGGGTTCGAGGCGGCAACACTTGACGGCAAGGGCGGTAGATCATCCGGTCGAACATCGTGCTCGACGTAGGGCGACCGCGACTCCGGCATTGCCAGCCAGCCGGGAATTGCACTCAAAAAGGAACATTGAACCTGCAGGGGGGATTTGGGCGACATGAAATTCTTTCAAAGGAATTTTTACTTCGTGCTCGGATGGATCGCTTTCGCTCTGTTTGCCGCTCCCGCGGTAACTTTCGCGCAAACCGATGAGATCCAGGTTTACGACGCCGAGATTGAGAACCAGGGTAAGTTCAATATCATGGTGCATAACAACTTCACCCCTGCCGGACGGACGACGCCCGCATTCCCCGGCGGGATCATTCCCAACCATTCCGATAACGGCGCGGTCGAATGGGCCTATGGTGTCGCCGACTGGTTTGAGCAGGGGCTATATTTTCCGGTCTACAGCGCATACTCCGAAGGGCGCGGCGGTTCACTCAACGGCTTTAAGATTCGCGAGCTGTTCGTGCGGCCGCACGCCCACGATCACACGTTTTTTTACGGCGTCAATTTCGAGTTCAGCGTGAATTACTCGTATTGGGA
>PMOP01000275.1:645-13522 GCA_003161495.1 Acidobacteriota bacterium
GGCGGATTTGGAAATCTCGAATTCGTTCCGGCAACGCGTGTCGCCTATAACTTCAATGATAAATGGGCCGCCGCGGTCGAGGAGTATTCGGATGATGGCCCGTTGCGCAAATTCCTCCCGATGCATGATCAGTTCCACGAAGTTTGGGCGGTCATGGATCAGAACAACAAATTCCTCAATATCGAAACTGGCATCGGGTTCGGTGTGAGCCATGGCGCGGATAAAATAACCCTGAAGCTGATGCTTTCGCGCGATCTGAATTAAATTTCTATCGCCATGAGCGGTTCAACTCGCATTAAGTAGCGTAGGCCTCAGCCTGCGGGTTTTCTGCTGGTCGACCCAAACCCCCAATACATCTAATCGGTTGCAATATTGTCGGGCCAAACCCCGCAGGCTGAAGCCCGCGCTACTTCAATTGATATAATTCCGTCTTATAGAACTCACAACTATTATAAATTTGCTCTCCTTGCCGATCTCGTGTGATATGGGTGCAGTGGGAGTGTGCCATGGACATCGTACGCATTTTTGACACGACGCTGAGGGACGGAGAGCAGTCCCCGGGATTTTCCATGTCGGTGCCGGAAAAAATCCGCATGGCTCATCAGCTCGAATCGCTCGGCGTGGACGTCATCGAGAGCGGCTTCCCCATCGCCTCCAAGGGAGACCTGGAAGGGGTGCGCGCGGTTTGCCGCGAAATTCGCGGATGCACGGTGGCGGCGCTGGCGCGCGCCCGGCGCGATGACATTGACGCGGCGCTCGAGGGCCTCGCGGCAGCGGCGCATCCCCGGCTGCATACGTTTCTTGCGACCTCCGATCTGCACCTGCATTACAAGCTGCGCCTGACGCGCGAAGAGTGCCTGGAAGCAATTTCCAATAACGTGCGCTATGCGCGCGAACGTTGCGCGGAAGTTGAATTTTCCGCCGAGGACGCCAGCCGCACCGAAATCGGTTTTCTTTGTGAAGCCGTCGGCCGGGCCGTGAAAGCCGGCGCGACCATCATCAACCTGCCGGACACCGTCGGCTACGCAGTGCCCGAGGAGTACGCGGCCATGTTTCGCCACGTCATCGATTATCTGGACGGCGCGAACGGTATCACGCTGAGTGCGCACTGCCACGATGACCTCGGTTTGGGCGTTGCGAACACTTTGGCCGCGGTGCAGGCAGGAGTGCGCCAACTCGAATTGACCATCAACGGCATTGGCGAACGCGCGGGAAATGCCGCACTGGAAGAAGTCGTCGTGTTGCTGAACGTGCGGCAAGCAACGCTCGGGGTGAACACCAACGTCCATCTCGACCAGCTCTACGCCGCCAGCCGCCTGCTGACCGAAATTACTGGTGCGCAGGTAGCGCCCAACAAAGCGATCGTAGGCGCGAACGCGTTTGCCCACGAAGCCGGCATTCACCAGGACGGCATCCTCAAGAATCCTCTCACCTACGAAATCATTTCTCCCGAAGCGGTCGGCGTTCCGAAACGGCTACTGGTTCTCGGAAAACATTCCGGGCGCAATGCGCTGCGCGCCACGCTCGTCGATCTGGGCTATCAACCTTCGCAGGAAGAGCTCGACGAATGCTACAAGCGTGTCGTGACGCTGGCCGATGAATCGAAAAACGTGACCAATCGCGACGTGCTGGCCATCGCGCACCAGGTGATGCGCAAGCGCGGCAGCGAAACTAAAGTCGCCGCGGAATAATTCGGTCACGGATTGCTTCAGTAGGACAGGCACTCTTGCCTGTGCGGGTTTGGCGATGATCGACATTTGGGAACCAGCAACAGCATACAAAAGCGCACAGTCAAGAGTGGCTGTGCTACACAAACCTTTCCGCACTTGCCGAATCCGCTGGACATTTTTCCGCGAATAGACTTCCATAGGCGCATCTCAAAGTTCCGAGGGAGTTCCATGCGAATAAAGATGGCTCTATTCCTGGCGATCGCCGCGCTTCTTCCGTTCTCGCTCGTCAACGCGCAACAAGCGGCGCAAAAAAAGCCGCTGGATATTTATTTCCTGGACACGGAAGGCGGGCAGGCCACGCTATTCGTTTCTCCTTCGGGCCAATCGATGCTGGTGGACACGGGATTTCCCGGCAATCAAGGCATGCCGCCCGCTGAAGCGAACGCTCCCGGTATTACGCGAGATGCGGACCGCATCATGGCGGTTTTGAAGCTGGCAAATGTGAACGTCCTCGACTACGTGGTGATCACGCACTTTCATGCGGACCATGCCGGCAATGCGGCGGAACTTGCCCATCGCATTCCTATCCGGCATTTTGTGGATCACGGTCCGTATACGGTCGAGATGCAAGCGGGGCGCGACGCGCCAATTCTGTCCTACTTGCCGATTCGCGACCACGCGCATGCGATTACGGCGAAGCCCGGCGACCGGATTCCCGTCGAGGGCCTCGATGTGCAGGTCGTTTCCTCGGCGGGCGAAGTGATCAAGGAGCCGATGGCCGGAGCGCCGGGAGCGGGAGCGCCCAATCCGCTGTGCCGCGATGCAAAATTAAAGGAACAGGACGCCACGCCGGAAAATTTTGAATCGGTGGGAATCGTCGTGCGGTACGGCAGCTTCCGCCTCGTCGATCTTGGCGATTTGACCTGGAATCAGGAACACGCACTGGCCTGCCCGAATAATCTGGTCGGCGTCATGACCGTGTTTCACACCACGCGCCACGGAGATCCGCATTCCGGCGCGCCGCAATTCGTGGATGCGATTCGCGCGCGCGTCGCGGTGATGAACAACGGCGAGAGGAAAGGTGGTTCGCCCGAATACTGGCAGACCGTTCATGACGCGCCGGGGCTCGAGGATTTCTGGCAGATTCACCGCTCGGCAGAGGGCGGCGCGAGCCACAATTCGCCGGAACAATTCCTCGCGAACATCAATGAAACTGATCATGGGCACTACATCAAGATGTCCGTGCGGACCGATGGAAGTTTCACGATGACCAACGAGCGCACCGGGTTCACGAAAGAGTATTCCGCTCGCGCGCCCAAATCCGCTCAGTAAGCGAATCTTCGTAAATAGCGGGCCGGACTTCTTCCCTTCGGCTGCTGCCAATTACCCGAATGGGTTTTCATCCGCGCTGGGGCCGTAGATCGACGGTATGGGGACATCCAGCAACTTGAGATAGACGGAAAGTTGCCCGCGATGGTGATAGATGTGGTTCATCATAATGGCGCGAATAAAGCTGACTCGCGGCATGGACAAAACTACTTTTCCATTTTTGGTCAAGGTCCACATGGCCATGAGGCGGGCATCGTCCATTTTCGCCAGGATTTGCGTGGCTTTGGCTGTGCTTTGCGCAAACGTGTCCAGAATTTCCTTGCGGCTTGCAGGTTCGGGCTGCGACATGTTGCCAATTTCATGTGTGTCTTTACTGGCCGCTTCCGCCAGTGCGCCTTGGGCGCGTGCAATGTGCAGCCCCAGTTGGCCGAGAGAATAGGATTTGGCGTGCGGCTTGCATCCCAGTTTGTTCTCCGGGATGCGATCGAGAACGCGCTGCGTGGTTTTGGCTTCCTGTTCGATTTCCATAAGCACTGAATCGACGATTGGCATAGTTGCTCCTTTTCCTGTTTTCTAGATTTGAAATTAAGTGTAGCGAGCCCCGAATTCCGTTGAACTTACATATTCAAATAATTCGCGAGCCGATCGACGCAGCCGTTCCAGCCGTGTTCGTGCTTTTCGCGTTGTTCCGCGTTCGGCAATTGCTCGTGCGTCAGCAGCATTTCGGTGGACGGGCCCAAATCGCGAAACTCAATGGTCACCAGCGATTCGCTGACATCCGGGTCATGCTCCCAACGCCAGGTGAAGGCAATCTTTTCCGGAGGCTTGATCTCTCGATACGTTCCGGAGACGCGATGAACATTGCCGCCCTGGTGATGCATCTCCACGCAGTATTTGCCGCCAACCTGTAATTCCAGGACGGGCACGAGCGCGGAATATTCCTCGGACGGAGCGAACCAGCGGCCCAGCTCGATCGGATCGGTCCAGGCGCGGAACACTCTTTCGCGCGGCGCCTGAAAAGTTCGTCTCACCTTCAGCGTTGTTTCTGGGGAAAGCTGTTCTTTGGCCATTCCGAATCCTCCGTCGAGTGTTGCGCCAGGTATCGATCGAGAGCGTCAAATTGGGTTTCCCAGAATGCGCGGTACTGGGAAATCCACGCTTCCGCCTTCTTCAAGGGCCGGGCGGCGAGCTTGCAGCGGCGCGAGCGCCCGGATTTTTTTTGCGTGACGAGGCCGGCTTTCTCAAGAACTTTTAGATGCTTCATCACCGCCGGCAGACTCATCCGGTGGGGCCTGGCCAACTCCGTGACGGTGGCCAGGCCGCCGCGGGCCAGGGCCGAAACGATGGCGCGGCGCGTAGGATCGGCAAGCGCTTGAAAGGTGGCGTCCAGCCCTCGATTATACTTAACCATATGGTTTAGTAATACACGCGCGCCCCACCGGCGTCAAGCGCGAATTTCGCGCCACCAAGAAAAAGAAAACGAAGCAGCCGGAGGGGATCGCCCCACACTGACAGGAGGAACGATCCGGACTATACTATTCGGCTTCGGGCTAACGGGAACTGGCCTGTGCGTCTGATCGAATGCGCGGAGAGCATTTGGCGACGGCCCGCGATAAAACCATGACCAATAAAAAGAAAATTGTCCTCCTGCCCGGCGACGGCATCGGCCCTGAAATCATGCGCGCCGCCGTGCGCGTGTTGAAAGGGTGCGCCGCGGAATTCGGCCACGAGTTCGATTTCGCCGAGTTCCCTTTTGGCGGATGCGCCATCGACGCGACGGGCGTGCCACTGCCCGCTGAAACGCTCGCGGCTTGCAAGGCCGCTGACGCCATCCTTCTCGGCGCGGTGGGCGGACCCAAATGGGACGCCGTTCCCCTCACGAAGCGGCCGGAAAGCGGCCTGCTGGGGCTGCGCAAGGCGCTCGGGCTGTACATCAACTTGCGCCCAATCGATCTGCACGCGTCGCTTATGGGTCTGTCACCGTTGCGCGCAGACCGCGCGAGCGACGTTCACATCGATTTTGTCCGCGAGCTGGCCGGAGATATTTATTTCGGCAAGCATCATGTGGAAGCCGATCCGAGCGGAGAGCGCGCCACCGACGAAGCCGTGTACACGACCGCGGAAGTAGAGCGCGTGGCGAAGTACGCATTTGCGCGCGCGGAATCTCGCAAGGGCAAGCTCGCTTCGGTCGACAAAGCCAATGTCCTGACCACGTCGCAACTCTGGCGCAGGACCGTGACCCGCATGGCCGCGGATCATCCCAACGTAAAGGTCGAACATCTGTACGTGGATAACGCCGCGATGCAACTTGTGCTCGCTCCCGCACAGTTCGATGTGATCCTCACCTCGAACATGTTCGGCGACATTTTGACGGACCTGGGCGCGGCGCTGGCTGGCTCTATCGGCCTGATCCCCTCGATGAGCTGCGGGCCGGGGCCGTCGCTGTATGAACCGATTCACGGTTCCGCTCCCACGCTTGCCGGAAAAGATGTTGCTAATCCAGTAGGCATGATTCTCTCCGCCGCATTGATGTTGCGCGAAAGCTTCGGCATGAAGCACGAGGCCGAATGGATCGAATCGGCTGTGGACCGCGTGTTCGCGAGCGGAGTTCGCACTCCTGATACGGTTGAACCTGGAACGACCAAAGTTGGCTGCATCGAATTCGGCGAGCGGCTGATGGCGGAAATGACAAAAGCCTCCAAACGGGAACACACTGGCGCATAGTCCGTAATTCTCATTTGTATCTGTGGCAAGTCCCCCTCGATATAAAGGAAACTCAGTAAATCTCAGGAGACGGCCTCAGTGGCGCGGGCTTCAGCCTGTGGGGGTTAATCCTTTCAAGGCCAAAACCCCGCAGGCTGAAGCCCGCGCCACCGAAGGCCACGAATGTAAATGAGGGGGAGCGCCTCCCCATTCGAGAAACGCTCCCTTAGCAGTCGTCATCAGTTGCCAAATTGAATAGCGGGAAGAACCTGCGTCCCTTCAATTCTCACGGCATCCAGGGCATCGGGATCAAGCCCAAGCGCCTTGAGAATTGTGGGGGCCACCTGCATGGTTTCGACGGGACTAAAGACTGTATTCCGTTCGAACGAATGGTTGGAGAGCAGCATCATGACGTTGGTGTCATCGTGCGCGAAGCCGCCATGTTCTGCCTGTTTCTTGGAGCTGCCTGAGTAGGTAACCCCGGTGTTCGGCGTGACGACGATGTCCGGAGTCCGCGGATCGCCGTCCGGCGGCAGGCCGGGCTTGTTGAACATGGTCGTAATAGCCACTCCCCCGTAA
This sequence comes from Acidobacteriota bacterium, assembly GCA_003161495.1. GTDB lineage: Bacteria > Acidobacteriota > Terriglobia > Acidiferrales > UBA7541 > Palsa-360. Next base: position 6,927 of record PMOP01000275.1, read on the forward strand.
ATCTGACCGATGCCCGCGACATTGGCGGTTGCCGGGGATGCCTGCTCCAGGGCTTCCACCGCTTGGGTCGTGGTGCACGAGCTGTTGAGCCAAATCAGCGAGACGTCATCCTCGGTTGGCCCAATGCCGGTGGGGTTAGACGGAGCCTCGGAGAAAGGCAGACAGCCGAGGTTGTCCAAAATGGTCGCGGGTGATGTCGTTACCGGGTCAGTCGTCGAAGTCGATATGCCCAAGTAGCGCGACGAGTCTACCGGACTCTGGCCGTGCTTTGCGGTAATGACGATAAGGGTCGACTCATATGCGCCGCTCTTCTTCAGTGCGGCAACCATTTTGCCTATGGAGCCGTCGACGAACTCGATTTCGCCCACCAGCGTAGACGTCGGCGTGCCAAATGAATCAAGATAGCCGCCCTTCACAGGCGGGGTTAGCGACTTCTGGATCAGCTTTTGCCCGACGCTGACTGCCTGGAAATTCATCCCGAATATCGTCGGGACCGGAGCGTTCGACAATCCGTCATGCCTTTTACCAAGGGCTTCGTTGATGATCGCATTCACTTTTAGCGAGTCATAGCACTTGATATTCTCGAAGCTGGTAGTGTAGTCATCTCCAGATGTAACCGCATTCTGATCGGGCAGCGGATTGCACCCAGCAACGGTCGGCATGTTGACAGGAATTGAATTAATCTCAGGGGCGAAGAAATCATCCAAGTTCTTGCCGTTACCCGGACCGGAGGTGGAAGAGTAGGCAGCATGCTTGTCCGACCAGGCGGTATAGCCTCCGGCGGCGTGTATGACCCCAAAGATCGTGTTGGTACGAACGAAATTCCATGGATAAACGGGCGCGCAATTCTTGCTGGGATCGCGGGGCAGCTTCTTGGGATCGATGGAAGCAAATCCCCCGTCCACGCCTGCCGGTGCTCCCCCATTGAGAAGAGTCTTGTCAATATCGATACCCTCTTCGTATTCGGATCTTGTTCCCATTGGGGGCGCGCCCGGAGTGCAAAGGCTTGGATCGCCAGCTACTCCGTTGCCCGTCGTTGTCGCGGGAGGATCGAGCGAGCGGTCATATGCGACATCGTAATATACGCCCTCTACACGAGGGGATCCGCCAGACACGATCGCCGTCAAGCCCGGAAACGAATCGGACGGTTTCGAGGTTGACGTATCCAGGTAGTTGATTCCCGTTTCGCCAAGTTCCGCGAGATTCGGGCAATACGGCTCGCCGCCATTGATGCCTTTAATTCCCTTCGAGCAGTTCAGGTAATCCACGGCATGCATGCCATCGATGCTGAGCAACAAAACATGTTTAAAATTGCGTTCTTCATCTCGCCGCTGAGGGCCCGGGTTTGGCCCTGCGTAGCTCGCCGACGTTGTTGACAAGATCAGTGCGGCCGTGAGGGCCGCTGCCTTCCACTTACTAGCCATTCTAATCCTCCTTAAGTGCTGAATGCGTACTTACCCTTGCGGGAACTGCACTTTACCGATCGGACTTTGAGGGCTGCGTGAATTGCGCGTGAATCCTTCGTAAAAAATAACAAGAGAAAGATTCTCGCTGCCGTAATCACCTTGGGAATACGCACACGCCGGCTTCTGTACAGTTTCCCTGTTTTTGAGCATTGAACAATTTGCTGTTTGCCGAGGCGCGGCCCCGATGTTTTTTCCGAGGCCGCGCCTGCTTCATGCTGACACGAATCAATTTCTGCAGCGTGCGGTTAGTGGGAATCCCAGTCACGATCGTGGCATTGATCGCGACCTCCATCCCCATGATCGTCTTGATCGTGCTTTGAAGTATCGACGAACATCATCCCACCCGGATTAGACAGCCCGGTCACAATGGGGGTGATCACTCCGGTGGTGAAGTCCAGAGTGCCGACAAACGGCCCACCGTCGGCTGCTGTGAACGCCGTGCCGGGCGAGAAAGCGTTCTTGCTGATTTTGTAAACGGTATTCAGGCCTTTATCGGCAAAGAGAAGGAATCCCTCGCTTGAGGTCACGAACGCGGTGTCGTCGGTTTCAACGGATACGGGTCCGCCGGAAGTCAGATAACTCAATGGCAGCCGCAACACGCGCTGGCCAGCGGAGCCGGGATGGCTCACGATAATTAATTCCTGATCGCCCTGGCTGTCCAGAACGATGTCGCCCAGAGGGTCGAGAGTCATCGAGTCCGGGTCCTGGAGGTTGAGTTTAATTGCCGTGTCGGTGGGAATGTCGATGGCGCTGGCTTCGCCGGCGAGGACGGGCTCCACGGCAACGAGGTTTCCTTCGAGCTTAGCGCTGACGATGGCCGGGCCGGTGTTGGGGTTATTCGCGGGGTTCGAGGCGCTGACGTAAACTTTGCAGCCTCGAAAAACCATGTCGTCGTAGCCGCCACCGTGTGCCGCCGGACCGAACTCATACAATCGTTGGAAATGAGTTTCGGTATCGATAATCACGAGATTCGCGTTGGCATCTTCATTTTGGAGGGCCCAGAGTTTGTTCGTCACAGGATCGACTTTCAAACCATCGTTGTGGCCGGGCACCGTGTACGTGTGGACTACGCTCCCGTCCATCTTGTATTCCACGATTTGGCTGCTCAGACCGTCGGAGCCGTCCGGCAGGTGGCCGTCTCCGTAACCGACGAACACATGATCGCCAAGAACAGCGATGGAATCCGGCGCGCTCAATCCTGTGGGAGCTTTGGCAAATACGGTCAATTTGTAGGGAGCCGCGGCAGTTTGCGCGAAAGCGGGACCGGCACTCATTCCGAATATCGTCAGAAGGGCCGATGCGAAAACAAATATTTTTAACTTCTCCATAATTATTCTTCTCCGTTCTTTGGTGGTAAGGAAGCAGCTTCAGACTAAATCCGGAAGAAAACAGTTCCGTGAACGTGGGATGAACTTTTGACGAGAGAAGGAGGATCTCGGTCGGTATGTTCCACGCCATTTGGAGGGCGGAAACACAATCTTTACTTTTTGCGCGTTGAACGGATCTTCCCCGACGTGCAGGGGCTTAAGTCAATGGAGTCAGGCCCCTTTAGCTTGCCCAGGGCAGAGGCTCCGGGCAAACAGCGGACGCAGTTGAACTTAACCGGAACGGGCTTCAGATATTGCACAAGGGCAACCGCAAACCCTTGCGATTCATGGGCGGGGAATGATAGTTTCAATCTGGCCAGACTGGGTGATTCTTCTTTACATCATTGGAGTGGAACTAACCGTTGAGTAATCAGAGCGCCCTAAATAGTTCTAACGGCCACGCCGTTCCCGGGAGCATTCCTCCATCTCCTTCGCAGCCGGACCTGAATGCCCTTACGTTCTGGCGTGTGGAAGGAAGCCTGGTTGCGCTCGGCGCGGTCCGGCCGGTGGCTTACTTCACCTGGAACTCCCACACGTTCGCCGGGCGATGGGCTCGCCGTGGAGGAACCCTTGCTCTGGCGTTGGTGCGCCCCTTCCTGTATGCGAGTAACCGGGTGTTTGCCACGCGCGTTCTGCACACACTGTTGTCCGGCGTTACGCGCGACCGCCTGGATTCACTGGGCGAGGAGTATTTCGAATACGTCCTGAAAAAACAGCTTAAGCCCGAGGGTGTTGAACGCCTGCGCGCCTGCGTGGCGGAAAAAGGCGCGGAGAATGTAGTGCTGGTCAGCCAGGGCCTGGACCACGTGATGCGGCCTTTGGCGCAATACTTGGGCGTTTCCCGCCTCGTTTCGAATCGTCTGGAATTCCGCAAAGGAATCGCCACCGGCCGCCTGCTGAATCCCGTGATTCGGCCCCGGAGGCCGATTGCCTGGGCCTTCCAGCGCAGCCCCGACGGCCGTGTCCCCACGGCCCGTCTCTTAAGAAATCTCGGGCTAAAAAACCATCCGGAGCGACTGGAAAAGGCAATTTTGCCTGCGGGGCGTCCCACAGCGCAGGACCATCGAGCGCTGGTAGTATTCAACGGAAAAAAACAATCCGAGCTCTTTTCTGTCCGGCAAACCCTCGCGGAAAAAAATATTTTGCTCATCGGGGTGACGGGCTTTATCGGGAAGGTATGGCTGGCGCAGCTCTTAAACGAAGTGCCGCAAATTGGCAAGATTTATCTGCTGATCCGCCGCCAGCGCACCACGACTTCGCAGCGGCGATTTGAGAAACTTTTTGAAGAGTCGCCGGTATTCGATCCCCTGCAAGAAAAGCTGGGCGACCGGTTCGCCGAGTTTGTGTCCGCGCGCGTCGAAGTGATTGAAGGCGACGTGAGCGAGCCGGGGCTGGGCATCGCCCCGCAGATGCGAGCGCTACTCGCGCGCAATCTGGATCTCGTCGTCAACAGTTCCGGCCTGACGGATTTTAATCCGGACCTCCGCGAAGCATTGGCGAGCAATGTCGCTCCGGTCCTTCATCTGATTGAATTTCTACGCGCGTCCGATCATGCCGCGCTGATGCACCTTTCGACATGTTATGTGGTGGGAGCGAAGGACGGCCGAGTCGTCGAGGAAGTCCATCCAAATTATACGCCGCTGGGGATTGCGGATTTCGACGCCGAGCACGAGTGGCACTCCTTGCAGGAAGTGGTCGCGCATGCCGAAGCGCGCGCAGAAAGTCCGGAGATTACCGCGGCTCTGCGGCGGCAGGCGCTGGGGAAACATCGCGGCAGTGAAGAACCCGCGGGGCCCGAGCTGGAAAATCTGATCCGCAAAAATCGCATGCGCTGGCTGCGCAACCGCCTGACTCGCGCGGGGACTCGCCGGGCGCGGCGCCTCGGCTGGCCGAATACCTACACGCTTTCCAAATCGCTAGCCGAATCCATGATTGTGCGTCACGGAGCGGGCCTGCCGATTGCCATCGTGCGCCCGTCGATTGTTGAGACCTCCACCGACCAGCCGTTTCGCGGCTGGAATGAAGGTATCAACACTTCCGCGCCGCTTTCCTATCTGCTCGGCACGTATTTCCGGCAGCTGCCGACGAACGAACGCAAATGTCTGGACGTAATTCCCGTGGACATGGTGTGCCGCGGAATGACTTTGATTGCCGCCGCGATCATCGCGCGGCGTCACGAATCGGTCTATCAGCTGGCCACGTCCGCGAGCAATCCCTGCGACATGGGCCGCTCCATCGAATTGACAGGCCTTGCGCATCGCAAGCACTATCGCTCGCAGCAAAGCCTGGAAAACTGGATGCGCATGCAATTCGACACCATTCCCGTTTCCAAAGCGCGCTACGAAAAGTTTTCCGTTCCCGCTCAAAAAGCCGTGGTTCAGGGGATCAATCGCGCAGCTTCGGCGTTGCAGATGAAAAAACCCCCGCTGGCGCGGCAGGAGCGCGACCTCGCGCGCGTCGAAAAACTGATCGAGCTCTACGAGCCCTTCATCTTGCATAACGAGCAGGTTTTCGAAGCGCAAAATGTGCAATTGCTCTCCGCGGCGCTCCCTCTGGAAGAACGCGTGGCGTTTGGCTACGATCCTTCTGCCGTGGATTGGTGGGATTACTGGATCAACATTCATATTCCGGCCTTGCGGCGCTGGGTCTACCCGCTCATCGAAGGGCGCCCGATGGAAGAACGTCCGCGCCGCGCTTTTTCCTTGCAGCACGCCGGCGATGCTGCGGCGGAACGCCCGGAAGATTTGCCCCATGCGGGGGCCGCGTCCGGCGCGGGGACCAAAAACTAATCCATGGCCATCTTTCTGACCGGTTCCACCGGCTACATCGGCGCTCACGTCGCTTCAATTGTGCTGGAGCGCCATACCGACCGCTTGAATCTGCTGGTGCGAGCGAAGACGGAGCAGGAGGCGAAGGAACGGCTCTGGCACGCGCTGCAATTGCATATGGATTTCCCCCGGTTCCATGAAGCGCTTGAAACGCGCGTTACTGTCTTTCGTGGGGATTTAACGGAGCCGCATTTTGGATTGGACGCGGCCGAGTATACGCACCTCGTTGGCACGACCGAATCGGTGATTCATTGCGCGGCTTCGCTCAACCGCAAATCCGAAAAAACGTGTCTCAATGTGAATTTGCGCGGGACTCTGGAAGTCGTGCAACTTGCTCGGCGTGCCCACGACTTGCACGGCCTGCGCCGCTTCAGCGAGGTTTCCACGGTTGCCGTGGCGGGCCACCGCAGCCACGAAGTGGTGGCCGAGGATACTTCGATCGATTGGAACCGCTCCGACTACGATCCATACGCGCGGACGAAAAAATTCTGCGAACACATGGTGCGCGAGCTGCTTCACGATGTTCCTCGAACTGTGTTTCGTCCGAGCATCGTGCTCGGCGACAGTCGCAGGCCCGAAACAACGCAATTTGATATGGTCCGGGCATTCGTGTTTCTGGCGGGATTGCCGCTCTTGCCTTTTCGCCCGACGGATCGGATCGATATCGTGCCGGTGGACTACGTGGCCGAATCCCTTGTTGCGCTGCATCAAAAACCGAATCCCGCGCACGAGATTTACCACCTCTCCTCCGGAACAGGGTCTGAAACTTTTGAACGGCTGACGCATGCGCTCGCCGAATCCGCGGGAAAAATGATGCCGTTATTCTGGCCGGGGCTTGAGCGCAATTTTTCTTCCGTCGTACATTGGCTGTCGAATTCCCGCGGCACGATGGGCCGCAGCGCGTCTCTCTTGAAAGTGTTCATGCCGTATCTGGT
>PMOP01000268.1 GCA_003161495.1 Acidobacteriota bacterium
TGAAGAGGCGGGCTACAATTGCTGTAGCCCGGGTCTTCAGACCCGGGTTCTGTTCCAACGCTCAGTTAAACTGCCGCCGGGGCGGGCGCGGCTGCTGCTCGCGCGGCTCGGCCGCCTTGGGACGCTCCGCGTGAAAGCCGCGCTCTTCATTGCGGCTGATGCGCTTGTGCGCCCAGAGTCCCTCCAGAATAAATTCCGCCGCTGCGGCCATTCCGGCCGGGCCGCTGCGTCCGTCGGCTCCCATGCGTTCGATGTTGTCCATCAAGCCCTGAATTTTTTTGAGCTGCGCGAGAGATTCCGCCGCCGGAGCGCTCTCGGGCACTTTCAACTCGCCGCCCAGTTCAAACCACTGCACGACAGGCTGAAGATTCGCGCCCTCCATGCGATTCGTGAAAACTTTTCCGATGGCGCCGCGAATCAACTCGCGCGCAATGTTTTCCGCGCCGCGTAATTCGCCTTCGTATTCGAGCTCCATTTTCCCGGTGATGGCCGGAAGCGCGGCGTACACGTCCGCGATGCGCGCTGACGACCGCGATTCGCGATTGCGCACGGCGCGCTGCTCCGCGCTGCTGACCACGCTTTCCAGGCACGCAATCGGCAACCGCTGGCTGACGCCCGAACGCTTGTCGATCCGCTTATCGTCACGCGCCAGAAATGCGACGAGCTCCACCACTTCGCGCAGATAATCGGGAATATCGACGGTGGATCGGGCGCCTTCGCGCGCGACCCAGGCCTCCTGCGCCGTGATGGAAACGCCTTCTTCCACCGTGGCGGGATAGTGCGTGCGGATTTCCGAGCCGATGCGGTCCTTGAGCGGCGTGATAATTTTGCCGCGCGCGGTGTAATCGTCGGGATTCGCCGTGAAAACCAGCAGCACATCGAGCGGCATGCGCACCGGGTAGCCTTTTATCTGAATGTCGCCTTCCTGCATGATGTTGAAAAGTCCAACCTGAATTTTTCCGGCGAGGTCGGGCAATTCGTTCACCGCAAAGATGCCACGGTTGGCGCGCGGCAAAAGGCCGTAGTGAATCGTGAGTTCGTCGCCCAGGGCACGGCCCGAGCGCGCCGCCTTGATCGGGTCCACGTCGCCGAGAATGTCCGCGATGGTCACGTCCGGCGTGGCCAGCTTTTCAACGAAGCGCTGGTCGCGCGGCAGCCACGAGATGGGCGTGGCTTCTCCCTTTTCCGCAATCAAATCGCGGCAGGCGCGGCATAGCGGCGCGAGCGGATCGTCGTGAATTTCGCATCCGGTGATGTACGGTATTTCCTTGTCGAGAAAATCAATCAATCCGCGCAGAATACGGCTCTTCGCCTGCCCGCGCAATCCCAGCAAAATAAAATTGTGCCGCGCCAGCAGGGCATTGGCGATTTGCGGCAGAACGGTTTCTTCGTAGCCGTGAATCCCCGGAAAGAGCGGCTCGCCGGATTCAAGTTTCTCCAGAATGTTGGCGCGAAGTTCGTCTTTCACGCTGCGGCGCGCCGTTCCCGGCGCATAGCCGGGAAGCTTTCGTAATTCGCCAAGTGTTGCCGGTTTGTTCGTCATTAGAGCCCCTAATCGATTTGCATTACTATTATATGCCACGCCGCAAAATGCTGCTGGACTCGCCGAGCGGCAACACTCGACGCTGCTTTTTTATAACTTCGCGTGGCCGTTGCCGCCGGCTTTGTCGCGAACGTGCTCCCGCTTTTGCAGTTGCGGGTACCACTCGGACAGATGCGCGACGAGGCGTTCCTGCCGCTCGGCCTCCAAGCGAATTTCCAGCAGGCTTTGGCGGAGAGCCACTTCGACAGGCAATTCGGACGCCACGTGGTACGCCAGCGAAATGCCGCCTTCGGTTTCAAAACGCGGCGCATCCTGACCATACAGGATTTGATGACATTGATTGCAGAGCTGCTCGAGGCGAGACGAAACGCCTGGATCTACGCCTGTGAAATCCTCCTCGAGGTATTCCACGTCCGCTTCCAGGTAGGGCTTTTCGTCGTGCGTGCGGATTAACCGGAACGCATTTTGCCCCGCGGTCAGGATGTCGGAGCGGCCATCTTCATACTCCTTCAGAATTTTTACGATCATCGCCGAGCATCCGGTTTGCGCGAGGCTCACTCCGCTGGAGCGAACGATTCCGAATGGCGACTGCGTGTCCATGCAGTGGCGCGTCATTTCCCGGTAGCGCGGTTCAAAAATGTGCAGCGGTACGGCCTGTCCGGGGAAGAGGACGATGTCCAGCGGGAATAGCGGAATGCGCGCGGGATTCATGAGTGTCTCCGGGCCATGATAGCAGAAGGCGGCGGGAGAATCGCTCGCGCGATTCCGCGGATACTAGAGGGATGCAATTTTCTTTTTGAGGAAAAGCATATCGTAGAGCCAACCCGCCACAATGCCCCCGGCAAGCGGGCCAATCCAGTAGACGCCGTGGTTGTTCCAACGATTTGCGGCCAGCGCGGGGCCAAACGCGCGCGCCGGATTGAGCGCCGCGCCGGTAAAGGGTTCGCCGAAAAGGGCGGCCGCGGTTACGGTCAAGCCAATGGCAAAGCCTGCGACCTTGCTCCAGGCGCCGCGCTCGTCGACAACGGTTGCGAAGAAGACAAGGACCAGAAAAAACGTCATTACCGCTTCAAAAATCATTCCGCCGGTCCGCGTTATGCCGCTCGCTAGATCCGGCGTGCCTAATTGCACCGGTCCCCAGACATCGACCGGCAATTGCCGCAGCAGATAAGCCGCCGCTACGGCGCCGGCAAGCTGCACAGTCGCATAGGTCAAAGTGTCAAAGGTGGAGAGTTTGCGTGTGACCCAAAAACCAACTGTGATCGCGGGATTAAAGTGGCCGCCCGAGATGTGGCCGAGCGAAGACACCATGATGCCAACGGTCAAGCCGTAAGCGAGGGCGATTCCCAACAGACTCAGGCCGGATTGTCCATTTGAGCTGGTGCGCAGGTATTGATCCGCGCAGATCGCTCCGGCGCTGAAAAAGACCAGGGCAAACGTGCCGATAAATTCAGCGATGAGCTTCTGCAGCTTCGAGTACATCCCGCAGATTCTATGAGAAGTGGATGAACCGAGTCAAAGATTCAAAATCGCATGCAAGGCGGGTTTTAGTAGCACAGGCACTCTTGCCTGTGCGGTTTTGAAACCGCAAGCACACGCGCACGTAATGTCCTGGCT
>PMOP01000223.1 GCA_003161495.1 Acidobacteriota bacterium
GACCATCAGCGCGCCGACGGTGGCCGCGCTTCGACGCGGCGTCTGAATCATGGCGTCAACGGCCAGCGCGCCTTCCGATCCTCCCATCCAATTCATGATCGGCCGCATCGCGCGCGCGGACCAGAGCACCAGTTTCGGCAGAACAATGGTCAGGCCCAGCAGCACGATGGAGGCGAATACAAATTGAATGGGCAAGCCCAAGCGTGAAGGAGTCCAGAGCACCAGAGCGGAACCCGCAGCGATCAACAAGACACCTGCGCCCATTCGCTTCCAACCCAGCACGGATTCGCGGCCGCGCGCCTCAATATTGTGCAGCGCCAGTGCGGGGTCCAGGCAGGCCGCTCCGCGTGCCGGGTACCAAGCGCCAATCATGGACGCGGCGACGCCCAGCAGAAATGCAATGGCACACTGATCGAGATGCAGGCGCGCGGGCGCGGCCGTCGAGACCACTCCATACACTGCGGCGACCATGCCGCGCATCACTCGATTGGCCGCCGAAGCGAGAACGAAGCCGCCAGCAATTCCGATGAGCGAGCCGATCACTCCCATCACAAACGCTTCGCACAAAAACATGCGGCTGACGTTTCCCTGCTCAACGCCCACGGCACGCAGGATGCCGATCTCTTTCCAGCGTTGATTTACGGCGATGGTGAACGAATTGAAGATGATGTAAACGCCCACAAGCAGCGCCACAAAACTGGTGATCAGAATTCCGATGCGCATGGCGGTCACCGCATTTTCCAGCGCCTGCCCGCGGACCTCCGGGCGATCCACTTCCACACCGGGTGGAAGCTGCGCACGCAATCGCTGCTGCACTACTTCCACGGGAACGGCTGCGGCGTTCATCAGATCGATGCGGTCAAATTTGCGGCCACGATGGAAAACCACCTGCGCCGAATAGACGTCCATCACAGCGACGTTGCCGCCAAAAACCTCTCCCACGCCGATCGGCTTGAATGTTCCCTGAACGATGAGGTCTTTTTTTCCGTCGGAGGCGAAGAGGGGCAGCTTGTCTCCAACTTTCAATCCGTGGCGATCGGCAAAGGAGCGCGAAAGCAAAATTGAATTTGGCCGCGCGAGAAATACCAGCGGATCGGCTATCTGGGTTTGCGCGCGGTCAAACTGATAATCCCGGAGCTGGTGGTCCCCCTCCGTGTCCACTCCCAGAATGAGCAGCGCCCCTTCATCTGCAAAGGAAGTCTGCACCATGGCTTCGATCACGGGCTCGGCGACCTGCACGCCGGGCGTGGCGCGAACAGTGTCCAGAACCTTTTCGGAAAAACCGGATTCTCCGGCGGTAATTTGCAGCGTGGCCTTGCCCGCGAGTTTTTCCACGGTGGCGCGAAGGGAGTCCAGCAGGGTCGCGTTGCCGGTGCGAATGGCGAAAAAAACCGCCACGCCAAGTGCGATGCCGAGCGTCGTCAGCACCACGCGCATGCGGTGCGCGCGCCATTGCCTGAAGGTGATGAGCCACAGCGCCCCGAACATTATTTTTCTCCCGACTTTTCTCCGGCAGGAGAAATTCCGGTTCGCCCAGTGCGCATTTCCTTGATGAACTGCCCGTCCCGCAGCGTCAGAATTCGATCGCAAAAAGCGGCCGCAAGGTCATTGTGCGTGACCAGCAGAACCGTGTTGTTGTATTCGCGATGCAAATCGTCGAGCAGGCGAAGAATTTCCTCACCCGTGGCCGAATCGAGATTGCCGGTAGGCTCGTCGCCGAGCAAAATAGGCGGTCGAAATATTAGAGCGCGCGCAATGGCTACGCGCTGGCGCTCGCCTCCGGAAAGTTCGTCCGGGCGATGGTGCGCGCGAATTTTTAGACCCACGCGATCCAGCATGGACGTTGCGCGTTCTTCCGTGACGTGCCGGCGCAATCCTTGCAAACGCAGCGGCAGGGCCACATTTTCGAGCGCCGTGAGCGTGGGGAGAAGATTGAACGTTTGGAAGATCATTCCAATTTTTTCGCGGCGCAGGCGAGTGCGCCTGTCATCGTTCAGCGAGGCCAGCTCGACGCCTTCCAGCTTGATCGAACCGGAAGTCGGCTCGTCCAGGCCGCAAATCAGGTTGAGGAGTGTGGATTTCCCCGAGCCGGACGGCCCCATCACCGCGACCCGCTCGCCTTGCTCGACCTTAAAGTTCAAATTGAGCAGAGCCTTGACGGTTCCCTGGTCTCCGTAGACCTTGGAGACATTGGTCATTTGAATCATAGTGGCGAGCTTCCGCGAATGGCTGGCCTGGGCCTCAGGCGGGGCCTGATTCTAAGTCAGTGCCAAAGAACCCCGCAGGTGAAATTTATCATGCCCTGAAGGGGAGAGTGTCTCATTTGGTACAAATAAAAAATACACACGGCATGAGAATACATGCGCCTGCGTCAGCTGTCGATTTCATGCACGAGTAACCCTTTGCGAACTCTGTCCAACCTGATACTTGGATTGAGCCGCAAAACAAGGGAGCATGGATCATGCGGCCCTTGCCATTTCGGAGAACAATTCACGGCTGCGAGTGGAAGGTTTAGGGTTATATTCAATCCCGAATCCTGCTGGAATTGGGTTAGTTCATCCGGCATTTCGGAATATTCTCTCCCTCCCAATTGCCGTGGCTGGACGTAACCAACCGCAGAAGAACGAAACGCTGATCGCATGCAAGTAGGTTGCCCTCCTTTGACTGCCAAAGGACGGGCCCATTTCAATTCACGTCTTGGCGCTCTCACCAGCAGTAGGGACACGGCAATGCCGTGCCCCTACAATTGATCGTGGAGGTTGCTTTTGAAACTTTGTACCAACCCGAGCGGTGGCGCAACGAACTCCCAGTGCGGAGTGTTACTTGTTGCCGTGTTGATCTTTGCGATTCCCTGTATTGCACGCCAATCGGGAACCGCCGGGCAGGCCGCGTCCGCATCCATCGTCGGGAAAGTCACCGCCGGGACTGGACGGAATGGAATTGACAATCTCGCTGGAATTGCAATCAAGCTAACAGCCACGGCTCCCAATTCGACTTCCCTCTCGGCGATCACTGATTCCGATGGGCAGTATGAGTTTACGCACCTATCCCCCGGAACGTACAGCCTGGAAGCAGGCAGCGAAGGGTTTCAACCGCAGACTGTAACGATAACGCTGGAATCCGGCCGGGCCCTCACCCGGGACATTGCATTACAGATCATCTCTGTTCAGGAAAATATCGAAGTGCAAGGGGAAGCCACGGAAATTGCCACACAGAGCGTGAGCGCTACTGCTACGATCACCGAACAGCAACTCGACGTGCTGCCCTTGCGGACGGAAAAGTTTACCGAGGCTTTGGCCATTTCTCCGAGCGTCATTCAGACGCAGGAAGGGAAATTGAATTTCAACGGGCAGGCGGAAAGCCAGGGGATGCTGCTCGTAGACTCCGCGGAAAATGTGGACCCGGTGTCAGGAAGTTTCTCGATCCCCATTCCCGTGAACGTAATTCAAAACATGCAGGTGTACAGCACTCCGGACAGTTCCGCTTACGGCGGATTTTCCGGCGGACTGACCAGAATCGATATCCGGCCTCCGGGACCCGCTTGGAATTACAAGCTGCTGAATATCGTTCCGTCCTTTCGCGGCAAGAATGACCACCTGGTTGGACTTTTGAACATGACTCCGGGAGTGGAATTCGGCGGGCCGCTGATCAAGGATAAACTTAATTTTTCCGAGACCATGACCTACGATTTTCGCAAGGATCCAGTGCACGGGCTGACCTGGCCGTGGAACGAGACGGTCACCTATAGCCTGGTATCCTTCACGGAATTTCAATGGACTTTTTCAGCGAAGCATCTGTTGAACGTCAACTTTAATATTTTCCCGTCGACCATTTTGTACGCCAACATCAACACCCTTATCCCGCAAAGCGCCTCCGCGGATATTCGGCGCCGCGGCGCCTCGATGGGAATTTCGGACGCCTACCAGTTCGATTCCGGCGCGGTTCTTACAACGCTGCTCCGCTATACAAACTTTTTTAATTACCAGCATGGCCAGGGATCGC
>PMOP01000028.1:0-1050 GCA_003161495.1 Acidobacteriota bacterium
ACTTCTTCCGGGCGCTCGTCGATCAGGAGAACGATGAGCGCGACTTCCGGATGATTGGTGGTCACGGAGTTGGCGAACGCCTGCAGCATCATGGTTTTTCCGGTACGCGGTGGCGCGACGATCAGGCCGCGTTGTCCTTTTCCAACCGGGCAGAGCAGGTCGAGCACGCGTCCCGTCAAATTTTCCCGCGTCGTTTCCATTTTCAGGCGGCCCTGGGGATAAAGAGGCGTGAGGTTATCGAAGAAAATTTTGTTTCGCGCAACTTCGGGATCCTCAAAATTGACCGCTTCGACTTTAATCAGCGCGAAGTAGCGCTCGCCGTCCTTGGGAGGCCGCACCTGTCCCGAGACGGTGTCGCCCGTCCGCAGATCGAACTTCCGGATTTGCGACGGGGAGACGTAAATGTCGTCCGGTCCGGGGAGATAGTTGTATTCCGGCGCGCGCAGGAAGCCGAAGCCGTCGGGCAGGCATTCCAGGACGCCTTCGGAGAAAATCAAGCCGTTTTTCTCCGTCTGGGCGCGCAGGATCTGGAAAATCAACTCCTGCTTGCGCATGCCGCTGGAGCCCGGGATGGCCAGGTCCTTGGCGATTTTCGCCAGATCGGTAATGTTTTTTTCTTTCAGTTCCGCAAGACTAATGCTCATCGTTTTCATTTCCTTACTTCTCTATAGAGATAAGCCCGAACGTCAGGCTGGGATTGTATTGATCGGCGGACACCGGGCATGTGCTATTCGATTTCCGACCGGGTTAGCCAAACTGGAAATTCAATTCATGGGCGATACGAACTGCAGCCGCGTCCTATTTCCCGATGCACCCTGACGCATTCGATTGCATTTCATCGGGATAAAGGAGCCGAGGTTACCCTCAATTGGTCAATTCTTGATCGCTCTCGGTATCGGTTTCAAACTTCGCCGCGACTTCCGGGACAGCCGCGTCAAGCGTTGCAGGAATCAGGGGCCGTTCCAGGGCGATTTCCAGAACCTGGTCCATGTTCTCGACGAACCGAATGGTCATGTCGGCCTGTATTTCCGCCGGGATATCGGCCAAATC
>PMOP01000028.1:1103-2713 GCA_003161495.1 Acidobacteriota bacterium
GCGATCGTGATTCCAGCGGAAGGGCCGTCCTTGGGGATCGCGCCTTCGGGCACGTGCATGTGAATATCGAGGTGCCGGTAGAAATCCTTGGGCAGGCCGAAGCTCGCCGTTCGCGAACGGATGTAACTCATGGCCGCCTGCGCGGACTCCCGCATCACATCGCCGAGGTTGCCGGTCGGAGTCAAGCGTCCCTTGCCCTCCATGATGATCGCTTCGGTGGAGAGCACGGAGCCGCCGACTTCCGTCCAGGCCAGTCCGGTGGTCAGGCCGATTTCATTTTTCTTCTCGGCCCAAACTTCGCGGTACTTGATGACGCCCAGAAACTCGCCGACATTCTCCGGAGCGACGACGATCGAATATTGTTTTCCTTCTTTCACGACGCGCCGCGCGACTTTGCGGCAGATGCTGGCAATTTCGCGCTCCAGGCTGCGCACGCCGGCTTCATGCGTGTAATGCCGGATGATGTGAGAGATCGCCTCGTTCGTGAAGGTGAGGTTCGACTCCATCAGGCCAGTGACTTCGCGCGCCTTGCGCACGAGGAAGCGTATGGCGATTTGAGCTTTTTCGGCTTCCGTGTAGCCGGGAATCCGAAGAATTTCCATGCGATCCTGCAGGGGCTGCGGAATCGTATGCAGCACGTTGGCGGTGCAGACGAACATGACTTTCGAGAGATCGTATTCGACGTCGAGGTAATGATCGGTGAAGGCGTTGTTCAGCTCGGGATCGAGAACTTCCATGAGCGCCGCCGACGGATCGCCGCGGAAGTCGGTGGACATCTTGTCCACTTCGTCGAGAACAAAAATCGGATTGACCGTTCCAGCCTTTTTCATCATCTGGATGATCTGGCCGGGGAGCGCGCCGATATAGGTGCGCCGGTGCCCGCGTATTTCCGCCTCATCGCGCACGCCGCCGAGAGAGACGCGAATAAATTTTCGTCCCGTGGCGCGCCCGATGGACATGGCAAGAGAAGTTTTGCCGACGCCCGGAGGCCCGACAAAACACAGAATCGAACCGCGGGGATTTTTCACGAGCTGGCGCACGGCGAGGAATTCGAGGATGCGTTCCTTGACCTTGTCCAGCCCGTAGTGCTCTTCCTCGAGAATTTTTTCGGCGAGCGCGATGTCGCGAATTTCCTTCGATCTCTTTTTCCAGGGCACCGCCAGCAGCCAGTCCAGATAATTCCGGCTCACGGTGGATTCCGCGGACATCGGCGGCATCATTTCCAGGCGCTTCAATTCCTGCGTGGCCTTTTCCAGGGCGTCCTTGGGCATGCCCGAGGTCTCGATCTTTTTCTTGAGATCCTCGAGTTCGTTCTTCTCGCCGCGCCCCAGTTCCTTGTGAATGGCCTTCAATTTTTCGTTGAGGTAATACTCTTTCTGGGCCCGCTCCATCTGCCGCTTCACGCGCGTGTTGATGTTGCGGTCGACATTGAGCTTTTCGATTTCGCTTTCCAAAATTTCGCCGACGCGCGTCAAGCGGTCCAGCGGATCGAAATTTTCCAGAAGCTCCTGTTTTTCCTCGACGGGAATCTGCAGGTTGGACGCGATGGTGTCGGAGAGTTTCGCGGGATCGTCCACGCGCGTCGCCGCGATCATGGTGTCGTAATTCAG
>PMOP01000493.1:0-2945 GCA_003161495.1 Acidobacteriota bacterium
AGCACGCCGCCGATACTTGCCGCGGAAAGAATCAGAAATTGTCTGCGTTGCATGCGCGAAAGTTTAACATAAACCTGCGCGGCGGCAATCCCAGGATCACCGGCGTGGCCGCGGGTAAAATTGGGCGGATTGTTTGCACGAACGGAATTTTTCAAGTCGACGGACTTTTGCTAATTTTGCTTCGCTTTGTCGGCGGTCGCGGGCGCTTTCGCGGAGTGAAGTTTATTGTAATCTTTTATGAAAACTCGCAGGCCGGAGTCTGGCGTAGTTTTTGTATAGCCCGCGGAAAGTTGCTCTTTGTAGTGATCCAGAAAGAAATCGAACGGATCGCTCGGGTCCATGTCGATCAGAATCAAATCCGCATCGCTCATGAGCAGCTTGCCGAACTGCAGGCGATTTTTCCGGAAGGCCATATAATTTCCGGTGCGAATATTTTTTGCCGGTTTGGCATCCGCATCGCCAAACATCTGAATAATGTCATCGCCCTCCATTCGCACAGAAGATACCTTGCCTTCAATGTGAGGAGGCGGCAGGATCAGTTCGAGATCGAGGATCAGATCGTCACCCTCCGCCTGCAGTCCCGGAACCTTGCCTTCTTTAATCAGTCCCCCTAAATCGATCCCGAAGAGATCTATGAAGCCTTTCACCGGAACATGCAACGCCTTGATTTTCTCGCTGTGCAAGCGCAGTTTTCCGTCCGGCGTGGGAACGAGAGTCCCCTCCGTCTCGAATGGGATATCCCGTTTGTCGTGGAGCTTCCCCTTCACTTTCAGGCGCCCCTTCTCAACGCTGACGGATAGCTCCGTCAAGGGCGACTGCGGACCGCTGAAAACGTAAGAATTGAAAAGGTTCGCCAGGTTTGAGGAATCGATAGCGATCTCTGCCGTAGTGATCCGCAGGTTATACGAGTTCTTGTCATCGAAGACGGGGAATTCATTTTTGCCCTGAGGCACAAGCTCGCCGTTCAATGATTTTATTTCCACGGCCACGGTTTTCGAAAAATGAAACGTGACGTTGGCCATCTGTGTCTGAACCATGCTCTCCTGTTTATCGCCGGCCGGAGGAGTTTGGCTATGAACAATGTTCGCAGCCGCGGCGCAAAGAAGAACACACAGAGTACGGGATATCAAAAGCGGCAGGGACCTTTTAAACGGGGAGATCAAGTTCCGTACGGATCGCAAAATGGCCCGTTCGCTCGCCTTTACGGAAATGTCGCGATGCCATGGCGGTGCGGAATCGTTGCCGCTGTCGTCGCATCGGATCATGGCGCGGCCATAATGGATTGAATATGTATGGTCTTGGATTGGCCATCGTAGCTCCCTACAATCATGACTTTCTCACCGGCGTAATCTCGTGGTTTGTCCTGGTCGTCGAGATTAAAGGAAAGTTTTCCATCCGCGCTGTACAGGACGAATTTACTCGCATCTTTCATGCACAAGAGAGTGCAATCTTTCGCCGTTTTTACGCCTTCCTTGGCCATCACCTGGATGTGAGAGCCCTGGCCCGAACATTTGCTGTCCATAATTTCGCCCGTGTAGGACAGGGGAGTATTATTTTGCTGTTGGCTCGACAGGGATCCTGCCCGCAAAAATGCTGTAGCGAGTAGCACCGTGGTTCCCAGGATTACGGTAAGGCGTCTCATTTTTCCTCAGCTGTGTTTGTTCCAATTGCCGTGTTCGGAATACACACCAGCGCCCACTCATTGCCATGAAGCAAGATTCCAAGCCGGAAATCCATGCCTGGAATCCTGTATCGCCACGAGTATGTGCAATGAGCCTTACGCCGTCTGTTCAATTTAGGTCATGCATGGCGCGGCGATAACGTCCTTTGTGCCGGTCAATTCAACGCTTAAGAGTCTGTGTGAGAATTCAAAATCGACGCGTTTTTGTAGCGCCCGCCTTCAGGCGGGCACTTTGGAATCAGGCAGATGCCCGCCTGAAGGCGGGCGCTACATGATCCAAAACCTGGTTCTCACGCAGGCTCTTAAGGTTAAGGCTTAAGGCGCGGCACCTGCCGATTCTGGAATTCAGTAAAGGAAGTTTTTCGGTGGTTGGCGGGACAGCAGAGCATCTCCCGCGCCCGTCTTTTTTTCGTCTTTTCCCCACGTCCAGTAAAGGCCAAGATAAGCGTAGTTCTCCGTCTGCCCGGCGACAGAATGTCCGTAGGCAAAGAGGAATTGGAAATTGGGATTCCTGAAGTGGTAATATCCGCCCGCGTCAATCAGTGTGGAAGATTGTGTCTGAGGAGCGGCAAATCCTTCCGCCCCATGAGAAAAAGCTTCCACGCCCAGTTCGAGCTTTTTGTTTATTTCCCGCTTCAAGAGGAACCCGCCATATGGAAAGCTGCGATACTGAAATTGTCTGACGATTGCGTATCCAGCGCCGCCATCCAGCGTCCAAGGCCCTATGTCCTTCTCGATCCATAGGGGAAGCTTGTACCAGACCTTTCCAACGCCTAGCCCTTTCGCATAACTGCCGGTCGGAATCTCAAACATGGTGAAGGTGCCGATCTGCGGGCGATGCTTCGTCTGCGTTATGAATCCGAATTTCACGCCCAGTTCCATGTCCGTCAGTCCGAAAGCGCTCGGGCCTTGTCCGGCGGGAGCATAGACCGGATTATTCGACGGGAACACAGCCCCTAAAGGCAAAATCGCGTGGAGTTGGATTCTGGGAACCGCTCCCCAGTTGAATTCAAATGCCGGCCCGAGTGAGTCCATCTCGACCGGTGTGCCATCCGCGCCGCCAAAGATATAAGCCTCGTAATGCTTAAAATCCACCGGTGTCGGATCATCGGTCTGAAAAGGAGGCCCTTGCGCCAACAGCTTCGGAGCGGCCAGCATCACGACGAGGAATAGAATTCGTCTTGACCAATTACTGAGGACCGTCACTGGCGCTCCTGCTTTCTCATGGAGATCATCATACAGGCTCCGAAACGTATCGCGAGCT
>PMOP01000493.1:3032-7075 GCA_003161495.1 Acidobacteriota bacterium
GAATTCTACTCAGCCAACGAAATCCAAAAAGCACCGCAGCTGCGCGTTCATCACGATAACGATGCCTGTCCTCCGGGTTGGGACACTACCGCGTGGGAACGTCAGGGCGGCACGGGAGACTACAGACTTTGCGATGACTGCCAAAGACTGAATCGAGAAGGGCGCTAGCAGATCCGCATGCAGGTAGCGTAGGTATTGAGTAGTCCAAGCGAGCTGACCCGAATAGGGGCGAGCAGATGCTTACGCGATTAGTTAATCTTGTTCATAATAAAATCCAGGTCCAAGTGGACGGCTACACCCCACCTGCCTTCCTTCAAATTGTCGACCCGCACGACGGTGCCTTGTTTTTCGCGATTCGCCGGATCGCTCGATTGAAGGTCTCGCGCTACATAAACATTCATGCCGGAGAAATAATGTCCGATGGAAGTCGCGAAATACAACCCGTCCCAAGTCACATTCAAAGTTGGGCGAGTCTCTTCGGCAAATTGGGATTCGACCGGGCGAATGCGAATGGTCTGCGATTGGTTGATCAGGGATGAGGTGCGGTGGTCTTCACGCAGTTTTTCATTTGTCAAAATATCTCCTTGCTGCTTGTGGCCCTATCGGTGTTCTCTTTATTTCGCGTTTCGCCGGACCGCACCAGGACTTCTAGTTAGATTGCCGGGAACAGTGGTGTTGTACGCAGTCCGCGGGATGCAAGTCTTGGGGCACAGGAACCGTCGTCCATGTCGGGCGCGGCGGAAGGTGTGTGGCTAGACACGCGGAGTATACACCATCGCCGCCGGCTGTGCCGATTTCGGGACTCGATTCAGCTGGCGCGGGATTCGGACGCGATTGCGGCCAAATGCCGGGAAGCCCTCTCCCTAGGAAATGACCGCTAAGTTATTCATTCTTAAAAGAATTCTCTAAGCCGCTTTCTCCCTAAACAGGCGTGGCAATCCGCTGGAAGTGCGCGGCAACTTTAACGGCCTGGGTGGATTATTTTTTCACGGTCGCGGCGGCCAATCCTGCTGTTGCCGCGAGCGTCGTCTGCGCCGCGTTCAAGCCTAGACGAAAATCCTTGTCGTTGTAAGTTGCGAAAACGTCGGTAGGTTGGTGCCACTGGGGATCCCAACCGTTGCCGATCTCCGTGCCACGCTCGTTTTCGCGCACGCTGATGGCGGCTACTTCGTTCATGAATGGATTTGAATCGGTATTGGTCATGTGGCTGCTGACGCTTGCCGGATAATCCGTCGCGTACTTTTCATCGGCTTGCTCGAGCGCCCAGGCCAGGGCTTGCGATTGCGCTGCGAATTTTGAATTCACCTGGAATTCTATGTTCACGTCGGCTTCGGGGCGTTGCTCCTTGCTCACCGTGCCATCCGCGCGCGGCATGCCATGGTCGAACATCATCATGTCGTGCTGAATCATGCCCAGCCATTTGGGCTCAGGATAGCGGCCCGATCCGGACGGAGTCTCTTTGCCTTGCAGGTCTTTGCGCTGCTCGACGTACGCGCCGCTTCCGTTCAATCCTGTTTCCTCGTTGTTCCAAAAAATAAAACGAATGGAACGCTCTGTTTGCACATCCGCGCTGCTCAACACGCGCGCGAGTTCCATCACGAGAGCCGTGCCCGATCCATCGTCGTTGGCGGCTTCGCCCCAGCCGATGCCGTCCATGTGGGCGCTGACGATGTACATTTCGTCAGGGTGAGTGACGCCGATTTTCGTGCAGTAGATTTCTTCGCGAGGTCCCGGTACTGACGGTTGAGAATCGAGCGCGCGCAGCTTCGCGTCCGGCTGGGCGTTGGGATCGTTGTTAACTCCGGTGCGAACGCGCAGGCCTCGCGGCCGTCCCCCTCCAACAGCTGTGGCTCCCGCAGGAGTCGGCGTGCCCGGACCTCCCGCGGTATTCGCCATGGTGCTGCGCGTATCTGGATTCGGTGGTTGGTAGTCGTACTTGAGGCGCTCGATGTTTGCGCAGCCATAACTTTTGAGTTGAGCTTCGATCCAGTCAATGGCCTGGCGATTTCGATCCGTACCCTGGCGCCTATCGCCGAATTGCGTCAGCCCCTTGACGGTGGCCTTGTAGCGCTCCAGATCGAGCCGGTCGACAAGAATCTTCACTGGATCGGAAACAGTTTCTGTTTGGGCTTGCTGCGTCGTGGCCCTGAAGCTGTGCCGGGCGAATGCGGACGGGATGAAACTTGTCACGAAAGCGAAAGCCGCGGCAATCAACAGCGTTGATCGCATGTCTTATCTCCCTTTCGGTCAAAGCTACGAACCCGAATTCAGTTTCCGGTCGATCAGCGCCCGGCCTGTTCCAACTCTGCGGCCGCCACATTTATCAACGCACTCTCATTATCCAAAACGGTTGCGACGCGCACGATTTCGGAATCAGCCTCGGCCCAATGTTTTTCTTCGATGGCTTCGCGAATGCCGGGAAGCGTCTTGACGCCGTAGCCGGAATAAACGCCGGGCGCGTAGAGCATGTGTTTGTACCACGGTCGCCGCAGCAATCCTTCCGGAGTAGTCAGGCGTCGTTCGCTTTCCATCAATTTCTGATTGAGGTCTACAAGCGTGGCGGCGGATACGCCGGCGGGCCAGGCTTTCTTGAGCGCCGCCTGGTAGCGGTCCGCGCTGTGCGTGAGCGCGTCGGCGGCATTGTCGAGCGGAGCGAAATTTAGAAAGGGTGGAACGTCCGCATGAGGCGGAGGAACTTTGGGCCGGCGCGGATCATCGGTGGCGCTGAAAACGCCTTCCTCGATTTGCTTGTTACGCTCGATCAATTCGCCTCTTTCGTCGTCCGCCAGTTTTTTCAGCTGTTTCTGATAAAGGCGAATGGTGTCGGCGAGGTCCGTAAATTCAAAGGGAAGCAAGTCCGCATTCGCCAGTCGCATGGCAGCCGTGCCGGCGGTTTGCGAAAGCGCGCGCCCGTAGACAAAATCCGTATCGGCGAAATGCGTGAACCAGTAGAAATCGTCGTACGCGGAATGATAAATCCCCGAGTTGTCCTCGCCTCCATAGCCCAAATTCAGGGAAGCCACGCCAATATGATCGAGGAACGCCGTGTAGTCGGAGCCCGACCCGAGCGCCTCAATCCGCAAATCAGGGCGCTGCCGCAATTCCTTGCGATCGTCATCCGTCTTGGCTTCCTCAATCTGGCGCAACTGCGAACGGCGCGAAACGCTTAGTTTTGTCTCCGGATCCTGTATGTCGCGAGCGACGTCGTTCACGAGATGTTCCAGGGAGTGGGAGCCTTCCACTTCGAGATACCCGCGTTCGTTGCCGTCGCTGTTAATGTAAGCGACCGCATGTTGCGCCAGTTCTTTGTCATGCTCTTCCACCCATTCGGTCGAACCGAGCAGCATGGGTTCCTCGGCATCCCACGCGCAATAAATGAGCGTGCGTTTCGGACGCCATCCCTGCTTCATCAATTCTCCGAGGGCGCGCGCCTCTTCCAGCAAGGCGACCTGTCCGGACGTTGGGTCCGCTGCGCCATTCACCCAGGCATCGTGGTGGTTGCCGCGAATCACCCATTCGTCGGGAAATTGCTCGCCTGGAATTCGAGCGATCACGTCGTAGATATCCTTCATGTCCCAATTAAAATTCACTTTCAGATGAACTTTCGTTTTGCCGGGACCTACGTGATAAGAAATTGGCAGTCCGCCGCGCCATTCCTTAGGCGCCATCGGACCTTCGAGAGAGGCCAGTAGCGGCTGGGCATCGCTGTAGGAAATGGGCAGGTCGGGAATCTTGGTGATGCCCGGAGCATCTTTGATCGCCAGGCGCTTGGCATCGCGCGTAGCGCCCACACCCGGCGTTAAAGGATCGCCGGGACTCGTGGATGGAAAATCCAGGACGCTGCCGCGCTGCACGCCGTCGGAAGGGCGCATGGGGCCTTGCGGATAAACATTTTCCACGGAATAGCCGTCGTCGGCGGGATCGGAATAAATCAGGCAGCCGATCGCGCCATGTTCCGCGGCGACCTTGGGCTTGATCCCGCGCCAGGATTTGCCGTACTTGGCGATGACGATGGCGCCTTTTACGGAAACACCGAGCCGCTC
>PMOP01000096.1 GCA_003161495.1 Acidobacteriota bacterium
TCCGACACATTCTTCAAGAACAAATCTGTGCTGGACAATAGCTTCCCTTCCGGACACACGATCACGGCGTTTGCGGTGGCGACAGTCATTGCACGCCGCTATAGAAACCATCGGTGGGTTCCCTGGGTCGCCTATGGCGTTGCTGGAGCAATCGGTTTCTCGCGAATCACCTCACAAGCCCATTTTCCCGCGGATGTATTCCTGGGGGCCGCGCTAGGCTACTCGATCAGCCGCTTCAACGTATTGCATGGGAATTGATATCCTATCGATTCCATAACCTACGGAGGACCGTGGTTCTGAGATGTTCAAGGACAACGGTCTGTGGGACCTTTCCTAAGCGGTCTTCCTCTCGAAATCGGCACACTTGCGCCCGCTGCCGGCGTTCGCGCTGCGCGCGTGGATTGTGTTATAGATAAGGGCTCATGCTGAGTGGGGCTACGATTGAAGTTAACAACCTGACCAAGCGTTACGGCAAAGTGGAAGCCTTGCGCGGGGTGAGCTTTGCCGTCAACGAGGGAGAAGTTTTCGGCCTGCTCGGGCCGAACGGCGCGGGGAAAACCAGCACGGTCGAAATTCTCGAAGGCCTGCGCACTCCCGACAGCGGCAGCGTAAGCGTTTGCGGGCTTGATCCGCAGACGAGCGGCGCCGAATTCAAATACGTCATTGGCGCGGCGCTGCAGGCTACGGCCCTGCCGGACAAGATGCGCGTCCATGAAGCGCTCGATCTGTTTGGCAGCTTTTATCCGAACCGGCGCGGCACGAAGGAGTTGATGGCGCGCTTTGGCCTCGAAGAAAAGCGCAACGCCTTCTATTCGCAGCTCTCCGGCGGACAAAAGCAGCGCCTGGCGCTGGCCATGGCTCTGGTCAACAACCCGCGCGTTGTTTTCCTCGACGAGCCCACGGCCGGGCTTGACCCACAGGTGCGGCGAGAAATTTACGACATCATCGAAGAGCTGAAGAAGGAAAAGAAAACCATTCTGATCACGACGCATTACATCGAGGAAGCGGAAAAGCTCTGCGACCGCGTCGCGATTGTGGATCACGGGAAAGTGATCGCGCTCGGCACGCCGCGTGAATTGAAGCAGCGCTCGGGCGCGGTCACGCGAATCTCCGTGCGCATGGCCAGGCCGGAAACCAACGGCGCGTTGGGTAAACTCGACGGCGTGACCGAATGCCGCACGGAAGCAGATGACTATCTGCTGTACTCGACCCGCGTGCCGCGCACCATCGTGGCCCTCGTGAAGCACCTGGAAGAACAGAACAATGAACTCGTCAGCCTGGAAATTTCCGCCCCGTCGCTCGAAGATATTTTTCTTGAGCTGACCGGGAGAAGGTTGCGCGATTGAGCCGCGTCTTCGGCAATACCTGGGCGCTCACGATGAGCCGCATGCGCCTCGCCATGCGCAATCGCGCGTTCCTGTTTTTCAGCCTGATCATGCCGCTGGCATTCCTCTTTATTTATGCGGGGATTTTTGGGCGCGGCAGGGCGCAGGCTGTGCCGTATTTGCTGGCCGAAGTTCTGGCGCTCACGGTGATGGGCAGCTTCTGGGGCCTCAGCGTGCAACTCGTGACGTTTCGCGAGCAAGGCATCCTGCGCAGATTCCGCGTGACGCCGGTGGGAGCGAGCGCGATGCTGGCGTCGAGCCTGCTTTCTAATTATTTTTTGACTCTTCCGACGATTGCCATCGAGTTTTTCCTGTCGCGATCGGTGTTTCACATGGCGGGGCTCGGCAATGTCCTTTCGATTTTCGTTCTGGTGACGATCGGGACCGTGACCTTCGCCTCGCTCGGCCTGATCGTTGCCAGCGTCACGAACACGATGCAGGAAACGCAGATCATCAATCAGATCATCTGGTTTGTTTTTCTGTTTATTTCGGGAGCGACGATTCCCTTCCCCATGCTGCCCGGAGCCGTGCAGGCGGTCGCCGTGTTCTTGCCGGCCACGTACCTCGTCAGCGGCCTGCAGCGCGCGATGATCGACCACACGACGCTTCCCTACCTCGGAATGTATCTGGCCTCGCTCGGCGGGTGCGCCCTGATCGCTTTCGTAATCTCGGCACAACTCTTCCGCTGGGAGCCGGAATCGAAAGCGCCTCGCCAAGCCAAGCTGTGGGCCGCCGCCGCGGTGATTCCTTTTCTCCTGCTGGGCATCTGGGAAACCGTGAACGGCGATCTGCGCAGCCACGCGATGAAGAACCTGAATTCGATTCGGGAACCTTACACGATGGAACGGATTGAGCGTTGAAGGCAATTTCATAATGCGCGCCAAGAAAACTCAGCGGTTGAGCAGTCTTGCGAGGAAAAGAAAGCAACGGTGCGTTCTCCAGAACATGGAATCCTCTCAGCGCCAACTTGACATAGCCGCACGGGACGACGTTTTTGAGGCGATACGGCAAGGTCTCGATGACGCCGCCCATGGCCGCACCCGCGATGCTCGCGAAGTTTTCCTTAGAATGCGCCGCAAATATGGCATTCGCCGGTGAATTAACGCTGCGACATACACGAGCTTGAATGCGACGGTAGCGCAAGTCGTGACGAAGATCAGGTTTTTGTAGCGCCGGCGTCTCGCCCGCAATTTGCGCGTGTTGGTAGCCCAAAAAACTGCCGGCGAGACGCCGGCGCTACAAAAACCAACCCTAGTCGCACCAACCAAATTGGCATTGTGGGTTTCCAAGTAACTCGTCCGCGCCGCGCGGACGATGTGAACCGCTGTGCTATAATTTTGCCAGTTATCTTTCGTGCAGCACAAATCTTGCGTGGAATTGCAGCGTGGAGAACGACGATGCCGATGAAGCCGACGGAAAAAATATGGCACAACGGAAAGCTGATCAACTGGGATGACGCGAAAATTCACGTCCTTTCCCACGTGGTCAGCTACGCCTCGGCGGTCTTCGAGGGCTTGCGCTGCTACGAAACCAAGAACGGGCCGGCCATCTTTCGCGTGCGCGAACACATGCAGCGCATGGTCAATTCCGCGAAGATTTACCGGCTGGGGCTCCCGTACACGGCTGAAGAACTCTCGAACGCGGCCGCCGAAATCGTGCGCGTGAATAAGATGAATGCGTGTTACATCCGCCCGATCGCGCTGCGCGGTTACGGAGATATCGGCGTCGGCGGGTTGGCCGTTCCGACCGAAGTGTACATGGCGTGCTGGGAATGGGGACGCTACCTCGGCCCCGAAGCGATCGAGCAAGGGGTCGACGTGTGCATCAGTTCGTGGAATCGCATGGCGCCCAACACCCTGCCGACCATGGCCAAGGCCGCCGCGAATTACATGAATTCGCAGCTCATTCTTATGGAGGCTCACGCCAACGGATATTCCGAGGGCATTGCGCTGGACACGAACGGTTTCGTGAGCGAAGGTTCGGGCGAAAATATATTTGTCGCCATGGACGGCGTGCTGTTCACGCCGCCGGTGGGCGCGAGCGTACTGCCGGGCATCACGCGCAGCACGGTCATCACGCTGTGCGAGGAAATGAAAATTCCGGTGCGCGAGCAGATGATTCCGCGCGAAATGCTGTACATCGCCGACGAAATCTTTTTCACGGGCACCGCGGCGGAGATCAGCCCGCTGCGCTCGATCGACCGCATCAAAGTGGGCAAGGGATCGCGCGGCCCTATCACGAAAGCGCTGCAGGATGAATTTTTCTCAATCCTGAATGGAACCAAGCCTGACCGCCACAATTGGCTCACGCCGGTCAGCGTGCCGATGGGCGCCACGCGCTAAGTACCACAGGCACTCTTGCCTGTGCGGTTTTCGCGCCTGCCAGCCAGGACATTACGTGCGCGTG
>PMOP01000415.1 GCA_003161495.1 Acidobacteriota bacterium
CTTTACTGGTCGAATCACCGCAAGCCCGCGAATGACAGCGTGATTGCCAGTCCCAGCGCAACGAACGCAAAAGTTATTTCCCTTACGCAAGACGACATTTCCAAATTGGAAGTAAAAAAGAAGGACGGCGACGACGTCGTGCTCAGCCGAACCGGCGCGGCGAATTGGAAAATTATTTCGCCCAAACCATTGGTCGCCGATCAGGAATCGGTTTCTTCGATTCTGTACAATTTGTCGCCGATGGATGGCGCAACGCTGATTGACGAAAAGGCCACCGATTTGAAGCAATTCGGCCTGGCGGAGCCCGAAGCGCAAATATCGGCCACGGGAAAAGACGGGAAGACACATACCATCCTGGTCGGCGACGAAACGCCCACGGGCGACGCCGCGTACGTCATGCTTTCCGGCGATGCAAAAGTGTATTCGGTGCCCAAGAATACAAAAACGAATTTGGACAAGGGTCTGAAAGATCTTCGCGACAAGCGCCTCATGCCTGTCGATTTCGACAAACTGTCCAGCGTGGAAATCAATGGCGGAAAACTGCATCTGACCTTCGGCTCCGACGACGGGCAGTGGACAGTTCGCAGTCCCGCGAATTTGCGCGGGGACACTTCCAAGATGGAAACGATCATCGAAAAATTGCGCACGGCTACGATTGACCCGAGCACATCGGACGCGGAAATGAAGAAGGACGCTTCCCTGTTTGCCTCGGGCGCGCCAATCGCCACCTTGAAGGCCACCGATGCGGCGGGCCCGCAAGAGCTGCAAATTCGCAAGACCAGCAGCGGCTACTACGCGAAAACTTCCGCGATGGACGGCGTGTATAAAGTGCCGAATGAGCTGGGCGACGCGGTCAACAAGGATGCCGAAGATTTTCGCGAGAAGAGAGTTTTCGATTTCGCGGATATGGACCCGGAGAAGGTGGAACTACACGACGGATCAAAAGCATATTTCCTGACGCGCAACGGCGAGGACTGGTGGTCGGACGGAAAAAAGATGGATGCGTTGAGCGTCCAGGAATTTCTGCGGACGATTCGCACGCTCACTGCCACAAACTTTTCGCCGGGCGGATTCTCCGGCGCGGCATTGTCTTTCGTGGTGACCTCCAAAGACGGCAAGCGCGTTGAAAAAGTGGATATTTCCAAGAGCGGAAACGGCTACCTTGCGAAACGTGGGGATGGGCCCGCGCTTTTTGATTTGGACGCAACAGCTGTGGAAGATTTGCGGAAGGCCGCGGGCGGGTTGAAGCCGGCTGAGATTCCTCCAGCTAAAAAATAAATCAGGTATTTGTTGCTGCGGTAAAAAAGTGACGCGGGCTTTGTGCCTGTGGGGGTAGGCCTTGATAGGACTAAAACCCACAGGCTGAAGCCTGCGCCACTTGAACCTTCCTGATTTTTCAGCAGACCTTAGGCGCTTGGGTACCAGTCGAGCAAGCGCACATCGATGCCTGTGCCTTCCAGATCTTTCTTGAACACGGCCGTGTCCTGACCTTTGTAGTGATACGGGATGGCCACTTTCGGATGAAACGCCTTGACCGCATCGGCAGCTTCGTCTGGAGTCATCGTGTAGGGTAGATTCATGCAAATGAAAGCGACGTCGATGTTCTTCAGAGCACGCATTTCGGGAATGCCTTCGGTGTCGCCCGAAAAATAGAAGCGCTTGCCGCCGTAGGTGAGCACGTAACCGTTGCCGCGCCCTTTTTCATGAAACACGGTGCCGGGCTTGGGGCCGCGCGACGCCGTCGTGTTGTACATGGGAATGGCTTCGACGGTCCAATCGCCCCACGTTGTTTTTTCACCGTTGCCAATGACCTTGGCAGTGGTCACTGTCTTGGCGACCGCTGCGGGGGCGATGATCTCGGATCCGGCTTTGCTTTCGGCCTTGATCAGGTCCGGATCCAGGTGATCGCCATGAATATCCGTAATCAGGATCAGGTCGGCTTGCGGTAGGCCTGCGAAATTCGCCGGTTTGGCGGGATCGATGACGATAATTTTTCCGCCGGCTTCGATTTCCAAAGACGCGTGGTATACCGGAGTAATCTTCACCGGTCCCTTGGACGTATCGAATGTTTGAACCGGGCGTGCCATCTGCGCGTCCGCGCCGGCTGCAAAAGAGAGCATGGCGGCGCAGGCAAGAACACTTACAATCGATTTCATTTTTCACTCCTGTGGGGATTTCTTCCCTAATCGTGCAAAATCTTAGCACGCACGTAGAGTCCCATACAATCCACAACCTGGGGAGGCGCTACAATCGTATGTTTATGCACCTTTACCATATTTCTTGCGAGTGTTTCCCCGGGCACACCTGTACCAAAGACCAGATGGCTCTTTGGAAATCCGGTTTGCGGCTTTCCGCTCTTCGCACCAACTCTGCGTAGAATAGATGCAATGAAACTCTGTCGAAACAATTCCTGGAGCGAGACGACACCATGACCGAAACCCCCTACGCAGTGGCCCGAACGACTCCGCGTTTTGCGTTCATTGCCGAAGCGGAAGTGAAGGGCGTGAAGGATCGCGCACGCGTGTCGGAATTGAGCGCGCGTGGCTGCTACATCGATTCGATCAGCCCTCTTCCCAAAGGGAGCAATGTCGCCGTTCGCATTCACTACGGATGCAGCACCTGCGAGTTTTCCGGCACGGTCATCTACACGCATGCCGGATTCGGCATGGGCGTGGCCTTCGGTGAGTTGACCGGCGAACAGCGCTCCACGCTGGATGTCTGGCTGGACGAACTGGCGCGCAAGTTGGACTGACATCCTTACCTTCTGATTCGGTGTAGGACAGCCACTCCTCGCTGTCCTCTTTTCCCGGTGCTTCATTCTTGTTAGAAAATCAAAAGAAGACAGCCAGGAGTGGCTGTCCTACCTTGACGCCTGCGATTGCCTCCTATACTGTTGCGCTGACTTTCAATTGCCAGCAAGAAATACGCTGCACCTTCTTTTATAGGGATACGCCCTTTCATGCCCAAACCGTATCGTGCTGAACACGTCGGCAGCCTGCTTCGGCC
>PMOP01000375.1 GCA_003161495.1 Acidobacteriota bacterium
CGGCGTCTCGCCGGCGATTTTTTTCCAGCCTTCACCATCGCAAAAACCGCCGACGGGACGCCGGCGCCACAATTCCTTTCGCAGAAATCTTCTCCGAATAGTACTTTCGTACTACCACTTCTTTATCCATCCAGCGCAACTCTATTCCCGCTTCCATGTTTGACATGGTGCTGGCCGGAATTTTTGCACAGTCTCCGGGGGACTGGCGCATGGATGTCCGGCTTAGGTCCATACAAACGAGTGGAGACCTCCGAGTCTTCGCAGGAGACGAAAATGAATTCCAAATTATCCCGCATTTTCCTGGGGCTTTTGATGGCAGCATTGCCGGTTTTTTCCGTCGCATGCGGTACCAGCTCCAGTGCCAGTCTGGGCTCAGGTGGAGGGGGAACGCAGAGTGGCAGCGTGAACATGATGGTGAGCGACGCCTCCACGGAAGACTGGGCCACGATCGGCGTTCAGATCCTCAGCATTTCACTGGTCCCGCAAGGCGGAGGCAGCCCCGTCAATGTTTTTACGGCGGGAAGCTCCGTGCCAACAATCAATTTGGTTCAGCTCGATCAACTGGGTGAGCTTCTCGGAACAGTTTCCGTGCCGGCTGGAACCTACACGGGCGCGATCCTCACAGTCAGCGCCAATCAAGGCGACGTTACTCTGATTGTCTCCGCCGATCCCGAGGCAGGATTCGCGGGGACGGCGGGAGCGGCCATTCCTCCAAGCCAGATCCAGATTCAGGGAGCGACAGGCAGCGCCGGAAGTAAGACTGTTCCGGTCAACGTGAATTTTGATTCGCCGCTGGTGGTGGCTGCGAATCAAACGAGTTCCGTGGATGTGGAATTCGATCTTGCGCATCCGGCATTTTTGGTGGGGCACGTGCCGCCGGCTTCCGGCGGACAAACCATTTGGGCGGTGAACTTTAATAAAGGGCCTGTGCGACATCGCCACATCTGGGATATCACGCGGCTGATCCTGCGCCACACGTACGGCACGGTGACCAGCGTTTCTTCGGACGACAGCTCCATCACGATCACCAAGGATTTCCCGGTTGAGCCGCCCACAAATCCGGAAACCGCCATCGCTACGTCCGAGTCTCTAACGATTCTCGCGGACGCAACGAATGGAACGATCTTCTATGATGTCGACGCGAAAACGAATGTAACCATCAAGAATTTTTCCACGGTGGCGAGCACCCTCGGCGGAAGATACGTCCGCGTTGCGGCACGCTATCAATCCAACGGATCGCTCGTCGCCGTGCGCATGTGGGCCGCCAACGCCTTCAACAGCGTTTGGCTCAGTCCTGAGGGCCACGTCCTGCATGTCGACACGACCAACGATGTGATCGTCGTGCAGAACGAACTCGGCGTCGGCATCCCATTGCAAGTGGACAACAACACGCTGTTCTTTTTCCGCACTCCCTGGAACGCGTTGGCTGACTCCACGGCCATCGGCCAGGGAACGAGTTTCCTCGCGAATAAAGATCTGGTGCGCGGATTTAAAATCCATGCCAGCGTGGTCGATCCTCTGGCGTCTCCGCTGGTGGCGCAGACCGTCGACATTGAAATCGCCAGATACGACGGCAGCATCTCCGCGGTCAATGCCAACAATTTCACGTATACGAGGAATTTCCGCACGGCCACTGACGATTACACTTTCACGCTTCCCTACATTTCCAGCGGCACGCCGAATGGTTCAGATCCTTTATCAGGCGCGGCGATCACAGGGTTCAAGTGGTGGAGCTTCGCATTTCCAACCATCGTGGATAGCGGATCGAATGCAATCCCGGATTTTGAGACCGCGACCAACGGCACCGTGAATTTCGGCGGCACTGCTGGAGCGTATCCGACATGGGGCGAAAGCTATGCGCGATGGAATGATCCCATCCAACCCAATGCTTGGGCCGTGCCGTGGACCGTGCTTATGCCCACGACAGTGCCCCTCGGATCGGCGGCCACTTCTTATGCAAACGGAACGTTCACCATGTCCGAGACTGGCGGCGCTAACGCGGTGCCGGTAACGCTTAGCACCACCTCCGGTTCAGGGACGCTCGTGTATCAAGTGGATCGGACCAACGGCATTGTGACAGTCAGCGCTGTCGACATCACGACTGCCGCTGGGCAAACTACGATCACGAACAACCTGGTTGCCGGAACTCCGGTGAAAGTTTTCGGTGTCCCGCAGGCGAATGCCACGATTAAGGCTTACGTGGTTATTTACTATACGGGAACCATGCCGATGGCGACGGCGGTCGATTAACCGTTCCATTGTTTTGGGATCTCTTGATCGGAATGGATCGAGCAGGGAATAATGGGACGCTAAACATAGCGTCCCATTATTTTTTCCGAACCGGTTGATTCGTTGCATGATTTCCAGATTCTCTTTCGCTACATCCGCCAAACCCCGCCTCTGAAGAGGCGGGCTACAGCAAATTTCCGCCATGCTGTAGCCCGGGTCTTCAGACCCGGGGCTTTTCCGCGCGCAGGAGACCATTTCACCGCCTCAGGCATAGGCCAGCACGACGGCGCCTGTAAAAATGAGGACGCCTCCCAGCCAGTGATGCCACGTCACGCGTTCGTGAAGAAAAATTGCGGCCAGCACGATGGCGACGACGACGCTGAGTTTGTCCACTGGGGCAACCTGCGACGCTTCGCCCAGCTGCAACGCGCGGAAATAGCAGAGCCAGGAAAAGCTGGTAGCGATTCCGGAAAGGATCAGGAAAATCCACGTGCGCTTGCCAATAGCCGAAAACGGCTGGTTTTTGGTTACAAGCGCAATCGCCCAGGCGAAAATCAGAATAACGACTGTACGGATCGCGGTTGCCAGGTTCGAGTCAATTTGCTGGACGCCCACCTTGGCAAGGACCGCGGTCAAGCCCGCGAAAAATGCGGAGAGTAATGCCCATAGAAACCAAGTCATGAGTTCTCCTCGCCTGCTGGATTGCGTCCGGCAGAGCGTAGGAATTGTACCGGGTTTTGAGGCGCTAGATTGAGTAGCACAGGCACTCTTGCCTGTGCGGTTTTTTGGAAGGCCGCGCGGAGGACCGATTTAGCGTCGATTGCGAAACCCGCACAGGCAAGAGTGCCTGTGCCACTAAAAGCCAAAAACTCGCAGGACGATTGTCATT
>PMOP01000165.1 GCA_003161495.1 Acidobacteriota bacterium
ACGAAACGCTCCTTCACGCGCACGCTCAGGTCGCGCCGGATCGTTCCTTCGATGAAGAGCATCAGGATGTGGCCGCCGTCCAGCGGCGGAATGGGGAGCAGATTCAAAACCGCGAGATTCACTCCGATCATAGCCATCAAGGAAAAAAGTTCGGCCGGGCCCTGACGCGCCGCCCTTCCGGATTCGCGAGCAATTCCGAGCGGTCCCTCGAGCTGCTTCAGCGAAATGTTGCCGCGAAACAGTTCAATCACAACATAGACGATTTGTCTGGCCATGAGCGCGTTCATTCCCACGGACTCGACGATCGCCGAGCCGAGGGAGAGACGCCGGTCCACCAAGTCTCCGGTACGCAAAACGCCAATCTGCCAGCGCGGCGTGCCGGCACCCGCGTTCACCTGCTGCGGACGAATCTGTACATGAAGAGTCCGATCGCCTCGCAGAACCTCCAGGTCGAGGGGCTCGGAATGGGATTTGTCCACGATGGGAGGAAATTCGGCGCCGTTGGCAAGCTCGACTCCGTTGACCTTTGTGATCACGTCGCCCGCCATCAGGCCGCTGCGCTCCGCGGGCGTTCCTGGACTCACAGCACTGACGATGAGGTGATCCTGCGGATAGCCGAAAACCTCCTCGACCGAAGGGGCGGCGGGAACGGAAAAGGAAAGCTGCTGGCCGTTGCGGTCGACCGCGACGGAAATCGTGTGGCCGGGCAGCGTGGACATCAGTTCCAGCTGTGCGCGATCCCAGGTTGGATTGCTCGCGCCGTTCACCGAGACGATGCGATCTCCCGGCAGGAGGCCGGCCTTCTGAGCCGGGGAATCCTGCAAAACACCGACCAGGACCATGGGGCGATCCAAGAACGCGGGCTGCTTGCTGCCGCGCACATAGATGCCTGCAACCAGGATGATCGACAGGATGATGTTCATCGTGGGACCGGCCAGCGCGATCAACACTCGCTGCCATCGGGGCTTGGACAAAAATTCGTCGGGATCGCCCTTGCGGTCTTCGAGCGGGTTGTCTCCGGCCATCTTCACGTAGCCGCCCAGGGGCAATGCGCTCACGCGGTAATCGGTGTCGCCGCGTTTGACTCCCCACAAGCGCGTGCCGAAGCCAATGGAAAAAATCTCGACGCGAACGCCGAAGAACTTGGCCACAACGAAATGTCCCCACTCATGCACCAGCACCATGATGCCGAGAACAATCGATACGGAAACGATCATTACCAGGAAATCCGACACGGTATTTTCTCCCCTGCCGATTGCTATGAGTTCAAATCAGGCAACCGCGGTTCGCGCGGCCTTGCGTTCCACTTCTTCCCGAGCCATGCGCCGCGCTTCGGAATCGGCCGCCAGCACGTCGCCGATCGCGGCCATCTTTACTTTCGGAGTCCGTGTGAGCACTCGCTCGATCACTTCCGCGATGCCCGAGAACGGAATCCGCCGTTCCAGAAACGCTTCGACGGCCACTTCGTCCGCGGCGTTGAAAGCAGCCGGGTAGGCGCCCATTTTCCGCAGCGCCTCGCGCGCCAGCCGCAGGCATGGGAAGCGGCGCGTCGACACTTTTTCAAAGTCCAGACGCCGCAGCTTGGTCCAGTCCAGCGCCACTTCATTGGATGCGGCCCGCTCAGGGTAGGTTAACGCATATTGGATGGGCATGCGCATATCCGTGGGGCCGAGTTGCGCCAAGATGGACCCGTCCACATATTCAACCATGGAGTGAATTGTGGATTGCGGGTGAATGACCACATCGATCTGGTCCGGGCGCATGCCAAAGAGCCAGTGCGCCTCAATGACTTCAAAGCCCTTGTTCACTAGCGTTGCTGAGTCAATGGTGATGCGGCGTCCCATGCGCCAATTGGGATGTGCCAGCGCCTGCTCCGGCGTGGCTGCGGCCATTTCGGCTAGCGGGGTCTTTCGAAACGGGCCGCCGGAAGCGGTCAGGATGAGACGCTTGACCTCGGCGTGCTTGCCGGCGCGCAAACACTGGTGGATCGCGTTGTGCTCGCTATCCACGGGAAGCAGCTCGATGCCGCCCTGACGGGCTGCGGCCATGACGATTTCACCGGCGGCGACGAGGACTTCTTTGTTGGAGAGCGCGACCTGCTTCCCTGCTTTTACGGCCGCATAGGTAGCTTCGAGGCCCACCACGCCGACGGCTGCGGAAACCAGGGTTGTGGCGGAGGGGTGAGTCGCGACCGCGATCATTCCCGACGTGCCGTGCTGAATTTCCGGCAATTTTGCGAGGCCCGCGGCGCGCAGGCGTTCCGCAAGATTTGCAGCCACGGCGGCTGTTGCAACGGAAACCAGTTCCGGATGATGGCGAAGAATTTGTTTCGCCAGTTCCTCGACATTGTTTCCCGCGGAAAGGCCTACGACGCTGAATTGGCCGGGCATCGCATCCACTACCGCAAGGGTTTGGCGGCCAATGGATCCGGTCGAACCGAGAATTGCTATTTGCTTCAAATTTAGGGGCTCCACTTCCCGACGGGCTTACCTTTCGGATTTAAGAAGAAAAATCAGGGCCCGCACCCTTCCATCCTAATCAGTATTTTTTCATCAAGATCCATTCAAAATAGTACCAGACTGCGGGGGCTGCAAGGATGAGGGCGTCAATCCGGTCGAGCATCCCTCCGTGGCCCGGTAAAATCGAGCCGGAATCTTTGACATCGGCGCTGCGTTTCCACGTGGACTCAAAAAGGTCGCCGATTTGTCCAGCGATGCTGCCGACAGCGGCCATGCCCAGCATGTGCGCGGGCGGAATTCTGCTCCAGTAACCAAAAACGGCAGCGACAAACAAAGCTCCCAGAAAATTCGCGCCCGCGCCTTCCCAAGTCTTGTTGGGGCTGATATGCGGGGACATCTTCCACCGGCCGATTTCGCGGCCCACAAAATAGGCCGCGGTATCGCCAACCCAAACCAGAACCACGGTGAAAAGGAGAAGACGGGGGCCCAATAGATCGACGCCGTGTAGACGGACAACCGTGCTGAACGGGAGCACCACGAACAAAAGTCCGGCGGCGCTTACGGAAATGGAGGGCAGTACTTCGGTGAGCGAGCGCGAGCTTCCCAAAGCAATTACAGCGATGCCGAGAACAAATACGAAGAGGATGAATTCCATCGTGATTCTGGGAGAGCGGTCCCAAAGTTCGCCCAGATGACTGACGCTGGCCATGCGCGAGGCATAGAATTGCTGGCCAATGATTCCTACGGCCCCGAGGCAGGACCAGAGGCGGTAGGCTTGCACGCCTTGACGAGCAGCGACCGAAAAAAATTCAAGTAATGCAAGAATCGCGACGAGTGCGGAGACGATGGCGATGAGCCATGTGGGTCCCCACCAGATCGCCGCGACCACCAGGGGAATCAGGATCGCCGCTGTCAGCACCCGCAGCTTCGTACCGGAATTCATTCGGCCCTTTCTTTTCTTCCATTGGCCGGCAGGAAATTGAATTTCATTTCGTGACCGGCAGTCGAGAATTTATTTGTGTTTGGAAACGTGCGCCGCCCCTAACGGGGCTTGTTCGTCCTGAATTGCACTCAATCCCACCGCTTCCGCGGTGGGCTACGGTATGCCGTCCCTTCGGGACTGCTGCTCATTGCCAATCGGCACTCTACATCGTCACAGGATCGGATTCCGCAGTTTCTACTTTCTCGCAATGCGCCGTGAATTCACAGGGAATTAATTCGGATGTGCCGCGTTAGGAAACGATTTCATATGGGAAGGCCGGCGACAAAACCGCATGTTGCGAGTGCAGGCGCACGATGCGCAGGGGTCAGGCCGTGACGCGGTGGCGCGCTTCCGCCAGGCCGCCGTAGCGGCGCTCGCGCTTTTGATAATCGAGGAGGGCCTCAAAGAGCTGCGCGCGGCTGAAATCCGGCCACAAAATTTCGGTAACATAAATTTCGGCATAGGCGATTTGCCACAGCAGGAAATTGCTGACGCGCATTTCTCCGCTGGTACGGATCAGCAGGTCAGGGTCGGGCAACTCGCTCGTGTAGAGATGGTCGGAAATCATTTTTTCATCTACGCGGGCGTTAGCGAGGCCGTTATTGCGCACGCGATCGAGGATGTTATTGAAGGCATCCACGAGTTCCGCGCGGCCTCCATAATTGAGGGCCACGGCGAGCTTCATGCCGGTGTTCCCGGCGGTTTGCTCCATGGCGCGATCGATGTCCGCGCGAACTTCCTTGGGCAACTGATCGTGGCGGCCGATGACGAGCAAGCGAATGTTGTTGCGCTGGATGAGGGGGAGTTCCTTGCGCAAATAATCGCGAAGCAAGTGCATGAGAAAATCGATTTCCGCCTTGGGGCGGCGCCAATTTTCCATGGAAAAAGCGTACAGAGTTAACGCGGGAATTTCGAGCCTGACGCAGGTTTCAATCACTTTACGAGCCGACTGAACTCCCGCGCGATGTCCGGCGACTCGCGGCAGGTGACGGCGCTGCGCCCAACGGCCGTTTCCATCCATGATGACGGCAATATGCTGAGGCAGCCGGTCCGCAACCAGATTGCGGAGCAGCGGCTCTTCTTCACGGGACAAGGGTTTGAGCGATTCCGGTGCTTTCACGCGATTATTCCCGCGAATTCCGAGACTCGGCCGCTGGCTGTTTCGCGAGCATCATGAAAAGCTAACATAGGCAATCTTACGGCGCAACACGGCACACGTAACTATTGCGGTAAATGGTGACATAGCGGGCAAAAGAAGTCTTCGTAGGAGACAAAACCATCTTCATGCCCCACTGGCGCGATTTGGACCTCGAAGCCGAGGCGTTTTTGTGGCACAGCAACTTCTGGCTGTACGGTTTCGTGACTCGCGGTGAGATTTGGGCACGTGACAGCGCTTGCAAAACCCGCACAGGCAAGAGTGCCTGTGCTACTGAAACCTCATCCCGACGTGCCTGGCAAGGCGGTTGGATGGAGGATGGTCACGTAGACGAGCACGAGGGTGAGTATGATTACGGCGACGGCAGTAACCCATCCGACGACGTTTAATGTGGGTGTGTTGACGAAGTCGCCCATCAAATCGCGGCGGTTGACGAGCAGGAGCATGAAAATGAGCACGACTGGGAGCCAGACGCCGTTTCCCACCTGGGAAAGAATCAGAATCCTTTCGAGCGGCGCGTGCGGGATCAGAATGACGGCGGCGCCCACCACGATCATTCCGGTGTAAAGGCTGTAGAAGATGGGCGCATCGTTGAATTTGTGGTCGATGCCCGCTTCAAATCCCATTCCTTCGCAGATCACGTGAGCGGTGGAAAGTGGAAGGATGGACGCGGCAAATAGAGATGCGTTCAACAGGCCGAAGGCAAAAAGCATGGCGGCCCATTTTCCGGCCAGGGGAATGAGGGCTTGCGCCGCGTCTCCGGCGTCATTGATAACGTGATGGCCGGATACGAATAGCGTTGCGCCGGTGCAGACGATGATGAAGAAGACAATCACCATGCAGCTTACGCTGCCGAAGAGAACGTCCATGCGGGCCTGCGCGTATTGCCGGGCGGAGACACGCTTTTCGACGAAGCTGGCCTGCATGTAGAAAAATTGCCAGGGAGCGATGGTGGTACCGATCAGCGCGGTCAGCATCAGGAGATAGCCGCCGTCCATATGCAGCGTGGGAATCGCCGTGTCGCGGGCCGCCAGGAGCCAATCCGGCTTGGCGAGAAACGCGGAGGCTACATAGGAAAGATAGAGGACACACGCCGCCAGAAATATTTTTTCGACCTGGCGGTAAGTCCCGCGGAGCACAAGAATCCAGACGGCCAGCGCGGCGAGAGGCACGGAAATGTATTTGGAAATGCCGAACAGTTGCATGGAGGCCGCGACACCGGCAAATTCGGCGCACACGTTGCCCATGTCCACAATCAGTCCGGCCAGGATCAGAAAAAATGTGGGGCGGAAACCGAACTCTTCCCGGATGAGATCGGAGAGACCCTTGCCCGTCACGACGCCCATGCGGGCGCACATCTCTTCGGTGACGTAGAGCGCAATGGTCATGGGAATGAGCGACCAGAGCAGCGCGTAGCCGTACATCGCTCCGGCTTGCGAATACACGGAGATTCCGCCGGCATCGTTGTCAACGTTGGAGGTGATGACGCCCGGACCGACGACCGCAAGAAAAAGGATGAGACGGCGGCGCCAGAAGCGCGTGCGCTTGCCCCAGTCCAACAAGCGGACGCGCCACGGCTCCGTCCAACCGGGAATTATTTTCCACCGCGTTACCGGGGCGGGAGTTTCCGGCGCCTGTTTTTCGTCTTCTGGTTTTCCAAGTACGGCCATGGGTCGCGGACCTTTGCCCACCTGAAGGTGGGCGCTACACGGACCAAATCAGAATTGTCAAACAAATAAGCAGCGTCAGCGATGGCGGATGCGCGTGACTACGTCATCCACCTCTATGGCGCCAATGGGACGGCCCAGGGAGTCGACTACCGCCAGGCTGTGCAGGTTATATTTATCGAAAAGCTGAAATACTTCTTTGTCATCCGCGTCCGGTGCTACGGAAAGCAAAGGCTCCATTTTTAAATGTTCCATGCGTTCGTCGGGAGTGGCGAATAGCAATCGACCCACGGCGACGGCGCCGGAAAATTTCGCATCCCGATCGATCAGAAACACGGTGTCGAGGCGTTCGAGGTCCACGTCCATTTCCCGAATCCAGGAGACGACTTCATCGCGCGTGGCGGCTTCGCCGACATATATGAAATCGGTGTTCATCATTCCGCCCGCTGAATTTTCATCAAACTTCAGCAATTCCCGCACTTCGCGAGCTTCCTCGCCGGGCATCTCCCTCAGGACTTCGCGCGACTTTTCCGCCGTCATGTCCGCGATCACGTCGGCGGCCTGGTCGGGGTCCATCTCCTCGAGAATGTCGGCAGCTTTCTGAGGGGCCAGGGTTTCGACGATTTGCGTGGTCAAGCGCTTGTCCAGCTCGGCGAGAGCTTCGGCGGCGGTCTCTTCGTCCAGGGAAGCGATGATCGATTGGCGCTCGTGCGGCGAAAGATCTTCCATGATGTCCGCCAAGTCGGCGGGATGCATACTTTCGAGTTTCTGGTGGGTGATGCGCAGCTTTACGCGGCGCAAGGGGTCCGGCTCGATCAAATTGACGAATTCCCAGGGAATGACGCGCGTCGGCAGCTTGGTCGTCAAACCGCGCACGAAACCCGGCGAGGCAACGCCGTGCAGGAGACGCCGAGCGGCGCCGGTTAAGCCCACATCCACTTGCGTGACGCGCAGCTCGACCGTGCCGATGACTCGCTGCTCGGCCAGATCGATATCGTTCACGCGGACGACTTTTCGCCCGCTGGTATCGATGATCTGCTGGTCAAGCAAGTCCTTGCGCATGGCCAGCCACGCTTCGTTGGGATGGTAATGTTCGAGATCCTTCTCTTCCACATTCAGGCGGATGACCCCGGGGGCAACAAAGGCAATGTGATCGTAACGCGCGATCAGGGGAAGAAACTTTCCCCTGCCAAGGAGGACTCGCGCCACACGGTTCGGCTGGTCGGCGGGCTCAATGAACAATTCGGTGATCTGGCCGACGAAATGGCCGTTGCTATCGTACGCTTCTCCGCCCAGCAGATCGGTAGCGTGCAGCATTTTGCCTCCTTTCTCGAAACCTCGGGTGCGGATTGCTCCAGCTCCAAGGCTTGACCTGAAAATGACTGGCTACGGCGGGATCAGTAAGGCTTGAAACCCGCAATCCGGGAGTGGCCCGGCCGCGGGTGAAGGAAATCCGGGTCTACCCGAGGCCTTTTTGGGTCACTTTTGAAGCATGGCGGACGGGCGGTTCGGCATTGTTGCGCCGGGCCCATTCGAAACATCGTGCCGCCGATCGATCCCTACCGGGAAAGGGTTCTAGCTTTTCGGATTCGCTCATGGCCACGCAAAAAAACTCCAACTCTTAGGTAAACGCAGTTCAAAACTTTGTCAAGGAAAGAGTGTGCGTTAACGCAATTTTTTTGTTGCCGGGAAGAGCATGTCGCCGGGTTTGCGTCCACGGCGGCGGCAATCGGCGAGATATAAAGAGCCGTAGGTTTCCTTCAAGTATTCCTGGCGGGTATATCCAAGCAGGCGGGCGCCACGGTCAATGGCGGCGACCGGACCTTCTAATTCGAGATATATACCCACGGGAGTTTCATCGAGCTCGATCTTTAGCCCGCGAATGCCAGGGAATGCATAGGTGGTCCGGAATTTTTCGTAGCGGAACACGGGGCGCAGTCCGAGAGCTTGAAGAATCCTGGCCATCTGGTCCGCTCCGGCTACGGAAACCTCCTCTTCGTCCTTGATTTTGAAATGTTCGCGGATTTCTGAACGTCCCGTGGCTTTTAGGGCGTTGCGCGATGGAGTGGATGGCCCTTTGTAGGTCAGGATGGCCGGGGCGTTTTCGATCGAACCTATCTTCCCAGAACTTTTATCGCGGCGCTCGATTCGGATGCGGATGAGCCGGCCACGGCGCCTCAGTTCTTGCCGGGGGGTATCATACAGCGTGTTGGATTCGTAAGTGCGCGGCGAGATTTCGCGAGCACGGAGGCGCTTCAGCCGGTTACGCAACCCGGCGACGTCAGGAACGCGCAGCTTTATTTCGATTTCCTCGCGATGATCGGTCTTGGGCATAGATACGCAGTATACTTCGAGACCGCTTTGCGTGTTCCAGTCGCGCAGGCTTCAAGCCTGTGGGGGTTAATTTTTTCGAGGACTAAAACCCACAGGCTGAAGCCTGCGCCACTCCGGCTCGACAGAAGCGAACGCGGCGCGGTATAAACTTTCTGTTGCCAACCGGCGTCCTTATCCCCACAGGCTCTAACCAGAGGTCGCAGACGGTTCCGGCATTCCACTCGACATGACAGAAGCAGCCACACCGCTGATGCGGCAGTATCACTCCATAAAGGGGCGCTATCCGCATGCACTAGTGTTATTCCGGTTGGGCGACTTCTACGAATTGTTTTACGAAGACGCCATCGCGGCGTCGCGGGAACTGCAGATCACTCTTACTTCGCGGAATCGGGAACGGGGCGAGCCCGTGCCGATGTGCGGCGTTCCCTACCACGCCGCGGAAGGATACATCGCGCGACTGCTGCGCGCGGGCTACAAAATTGCCGTGTGCGACCAGATGGAGGCGCCCGGGCCGGGCAAGAAACTCGTGCGCCGCGAAGTCGTGCGCGTCATCACGCCGGGAACAGCCACCAGCCTCAACGTTCTCGAGCCCAAGGAAAATAATTATCTGGCGGCGATTTTTCGTCCGGCGGCCGGGTCGCCGATCGG
>PMOP01000434.1 GCA_003161495.1 Acidobacteriota bacterium
GGGGCGCGCAGGCGGGCCTGGACAGCGACCAAGTTCTCGAAGAGCTTGCCAATGGCCTTGCTGGGAGACTTTGCGATCGATTTTCGCGTTTTGGCAGATCGCCGGCGCGAAGAGATTTGGCCTCTTTTCAGGGAACGCTTGGCGTGCTTCGATGTTTTCTTTCGCTTC
Organism: Acidobacteriota bacterium; assembly: GCA_003161495.1. Classification (GTDB taxonomy): domain Bacteria; phylum Acidobacteriota; class Terriglobia; order Acidiferrales; family UBA7541; genus Palsa-360. Next base: position 169 of record PMOP01000434.1, read on the forward strand.
GATCGAGGGGGAGGCACGGTGGCTCGCAGGCTCCTGAGATGAAAGGAAACTTTACGGCACGAGTGGACAATTCACAAGGGGCATGGCGCCAATGCCGCAGCGTGGCATGATGCGGGTGTGCGACATGTGCCCCCCTATGGGGGTTGAGCACTTGTTAGTGCGCGCGGTGCGATGCTAAACTGCTGCTTCCATATAGTTGAGGCTGATCGATTCTTTGAGGGAGATTCCGTTGTCTGAATCCAAACAAGACGAAACGTTTAAGGTTGTAGACCGCCGGTTGTTCACTCCGGAGGGAGAGTTCCGCAAAGAAGTAGCGGAGCAGCAGGATCGCGAGCGCGAAACTCTGCCGGCAGCGGGCGCAACGAGTGCGCCGAGTCCACTCAGCACGGCCGGTGCGGTTGTGAATGCCGGGAAGGTCACAACACCGAGTGCGATGCCAACCGCAGTACCGTCCGCGGATGCGCCGACACGATCTCCAGTGTTTGAGGGCCTCGTTCGCTCACTGGGGCAGAATGCGGCCATGCTTCTTGGCGGATATGCGGACCCGAGAACGGGACAGCCCGTGCTGGATATGGAAGGCGCGCGCGAGATGATCGACATGCTCGACGTACTGCGCGAAAAAACTCGCGGCAACCTTGCGCCGGAGGAAGACACTCTTCTTCTGGATGTGCTCGGCAACTTGAAGCTTGCCTTTATGGAAATGGCCAAAGCCGCCGCGAAGCAAGAAAAGGCCCAGACGCGGCCTTGATTGAGGATCCGCCCTGCCCGCATTCCCTCATTCCGTACTCGATCTTACGGTGCTTGGTTCCGGCACGTCCATGGGCGTGCCAACGCTCACGTGCCATTGCCGGGTTTGCTCCTCCACGGATCCGCGCGACAAACGCCTGCGGCCCTCGATTCTGCTGGCGCATAACGGACAGACAGCGGTGATCGACACGACTCCCGATTTCCGCTTTCAGGCGATGCGTGCCGGACTCGAGCGGCTGGACGCGATTCTTTTCACGCACGCGCACGCGGATCACATTCTCGGCTTTGACGATATTCGCCCATTTAATTTGCGGCAGAAATCGGCGCTTCCGGTGTACGCATCGGCGGAAACTCTCGCCACGCTGAAGCGGACCTTCGCGTACGTTTTTGAAGATTCGCCGGCGGTCAGCACGATTCCGCAAGTTACGCTGCATCCGATCGACGGACCGTTCGAGGTGATTGGAACGCGGATTGTACCGATTCCGGCGCAGCACGGCGATATGGGCGTACTCGGGTTTCGTTTTGGCGGCGCGGCGTACCTCACGGATTTCAGCGTGCTTCCCGAATCGTCGAAATTGCTGCTCGCGGATCTGGACGATCTGATTCTGGATGCGCTGCGCGATGAGCCGCACCCGATGCATCAGACGGTGGAGCAGGCGCTGGCATTGATTCGAGAACTGAAGCCGCGCCGCGCGTGGTTTACGCACATCGCGCACGAATTGCCGCATGCGGAAACGATCGCGCGATTGATTGACGCCGGATATCCCAATGTTTCCCTGGCCTACGATGGACTTCAATTTGAGGTTCGCGTCTGATGGCCTTCGCCGTTTTCAATTCCGTCGAGGAATGGACATCGCATTTCGGAGACGAGAAGCGCACGGCCGTTTCGGTCGGGACGTTTGACGGATTGCACGTTGGCCACCAGAAGATTTTGCAATCGGTGCGGGAACGGGCGCGCGCCAGCGGGTACCGTGCCTCGGCCATTACGTTCGATCCGCATCCGATGCGGGTGCTGCGGCCGGATCGCGCGCCGCTCATGATTCAAACGCTTGCGCAACGCCTGTCCGGCTTTGCGCAAATGGGGCTGGACGCGGCGCTGGTGCTGCGATTCGATCGCGCGCTGTCTCTGGTATCGCCGGAAGAATTCATCGAACGGATACTAGTTGGAGGGCTTCGCGCCGGCGCGATCCTGGTCGGGGACAATTTCCGGTTTGGGCATCGCGGCGCTGGGGACGTGCGGTTGCTGGAAGATTTCGGAAGACGGGACGGGTTTGACGTGGAGATTGTTCCGCCGGTCGAAGTGGGCGGGCAGATTGTTTCGAGCACGGCTATTCGCGGCGCGGTGGCGAGCGGCAATGTGGCCGGAGCGGTTCCGATGCTGGGCCGGGCGTTTTCGCTGACGGGAGAAATTCGCGCCGGTGCCGGGCGCGGGCGGACGATTCTCTTCCCTACTCTCAATTTGGCGCCGGACCAGGAACTGTTGCCCAGACTTGGCGTGTATGCGACGGAATCCGCTGTGGGCGGGAAACTTTATATGTCGGTGACGAACGTCGGGACGCGGCCGACATTTAATGGATCAGGAGTCACGGTGGAGAGCCACTTGTTTGGATTCAGCGAAAATCTCACGGGCGGTCCGATGGAAGTGCGATTTCATAAGCGGATTCGCGACGAGCGGAAGTTCTCCGGAGCCGATGAGTTGCGCGCGCAGATCGCTCTGGATATCGAAGCGGCACGGAAATATTTTTCCGACCAGGCTCTGGCGGGGCATTCGCCGCGGGATTGACGGGTGCTTTTTAAGATTTTTGTAAAAAGACTGTGTTCTTCCTCGCGTGATAACGCAGCGGCTTCGTCCAAACGATTGGCCAATTTCCGAGCAAGGCGGTTGAAATTTAAAATTTGAGATTCGAAATTTGAAATGAAAATCAGGAACGCGTTTTTGCGTGTTGGGATTTTACAACTCGCAATCAGATTTCAATTTTGGAAGTGATCATTTGGATTTGGATTTGAATTTTGCATTTCCAATTTGAGATTTCAAATCGGGCTTGAAACTGCTGGAACCACATTGAGATGCCGCCGGGCTACTTTTTTCTGCATTTTTCGCAGTAGCCGCCGACTTCGGTTCTGGCGGTGGTGATGTCGATGCCGCAATCTTTTTCGATTTGCTTTTTCAGCTTTTCGTAGAGGTGCGACTCGAATTCACGGACGGTGCCGCATTTCAGGCAGGCCACGTGGATGTGGTCGCGCGGGCCGTGGCTTTCGTAGAAGTGCTGGTCGCCGCGCAGGTGCAGCAGGTCGAGTTCGTCGATCAGACCGTTGCGCTTCAGCAAATCGATAGTGCGGTAGACGGTGACGCGGTGGACGCGCGGGTCGAGTTTTTGGGCGCGATCGAGAATGGCGCCGGCGTCGAGATGGCGCTCGGCGTCGTCCATCACTTGAAGAATAATTTTTCGCTGGCGAGTGAGGCGGACTCCGCGCTTGGTGAGAGCCTCTTGCAGGCGGCCGGGGCGATCGTGGGCGTTAATGCGTTCGCCGGTGGAGACTCGATGTGCTGTGGTGGACATGATTCCGTGGGGAGCCGGGCATTCAAACTCGACCGGGCCTCAGGGGCTAAAGCCCATATTTCTAAAACGGCTGAATGTCGCGGCTGAAGCCGCGACCCACAAAACTCCACAAGTCTTGCAACGATCCATCATGAAAAACCATTTTAGCGATGCGGTATTAGTTTCAGCACGTCATTGTACATAACGATGGCGAAGACCAGCAACAGGAACACCATGCTGACGGTGACGAA
>PMOP01000256.1 GCA_003161495.1 Acidobacteriota bacterium
AACCACTTGATGCGCAATCGACTGGAACAAATGAGTCGTTGCGCCCACGCCTCCTCGCGAACCGCGCAGGCCGAGAACGATCAGGTCGGCGCCAATAGCGGTGGCAACCTCCATGATCTTCTCCGCTTCCGGCCCTTGCTCGACGCGGCACTTCGGCTCGCACCACAATTCGGCGCCTGCCGGCACGAGGCTTCGGAGCCGCCGCATTGTTGACTCTGCGTATTGCCCCGCATGCACCAGTTCTCCGGTCTCAGGCTTGCCGACAACGTTGAGCAATGTCAGGTTCGACAAATGCTCTTGCGCCAGGGATATTGCGAAGGGCAACGCGGCGAGAGACTCGGAAGAAAAGTCCGTCGCGAACAGGATCTCCTTCATCGCCAGGCGGCGCTCCGGGTTATGCGAAACATGAGGCCCCACCGTGAGAACCGGACAATGAGCCTTCCTGAATATTTCTTCCGCCGCCGATCCGAGCAACGCGCGGCTGACTCCCGTCCTTCCATGTGTGCCCACAACAATCAGATCCGTCTCCTGCCGATTCACGATTTCACTCAGAATCGGCCACAAATCTCCTTCGGAAACGGTGACTTCATGGGGGACGGTTTCCAGCATCTCGTGCATCTGCTTCGCTTCAAACTTAGCTTGTTCTTCAGCGGCTTCAATCACTTGCGGTATAGCCTCGGGACCAACGATCGGGTAGGTCGCTGGAAAGCGCACATGCAAACCATGCACTTTCGCGCCGTATTGCTTAGCCAGGCCAACCGCATACGGCAAGGCAGTTTCGGCAGCGGGAGAAAAATCCGTCGCGAATAAAATATTTTTCAGAGCGATTCGTGCTTTGGTTGCGACAGCGTTCATAAGTCACCCCCTCATACATCTTGTATAAGCCGGAATAGGAATCTTGGATGTGATTCTCGTCACGTTGAAGCGTGAGTAGCGTCACTTCCCATAAAGCCCTGATCAGCGATCCTGTTAGCAGATGTCAGGCCGGCCTTAACAAGAAGGGGGCGCATGCGCAATCTCCTGAATATGCGAGAGATCGCGTCGGAGCCGCCCCCTTCCGAGTTTCAAGCCTCAGACGAGTCCTGGCGCTGCGTTCGGAAGGAGATTGTCGATGTTCCATGATTTGGTTCCCTATTCGCCCTCTTCAGATGGAACTATGTATCCCCTGGCTAAAGGTAAATACGATAGAAAGATAGAGTGGATTAAAGACAAAGAAAATAGGCCATTCCTATACGGACATTCCCTTTACCAGGAGTTATTTTTCTTCTGCACCGTCAAGAATGTCGGCGATATTCCCGGGGCAGGTTGTATTTATGTCGAAACGGTAGTGGACCGCAATTCCGGGATCGCATTTGCAAAGGTCTATCCTTCAAAAAACACGATGAATGCCGTGGATATTCTTGAAAGCCGCGTCATTCCTTTCTTCAAGCGTCAGGAAGCTGTCGTAAGAGAAATTCACACGCGAAACACGAGCGAATATTGCGGCCTGCCATCGGTGCATCCATTTGAAACTTTCCTGGCCAATTCTCACATCCAACATTTGCCCAAGGATCAGCCGGGCCATCCCGACAATTATCTCTGCGAGCAGTTCTACCGTTTGCTGTTGAAAGATTTTTTCCTGCCTGCCCTGCGAATGAAATACGACCTTTCGCTCGGCGATCTGCAGAGGGACCTGGATAAATTCGTCGAGACTTACAATGCCGCGCGAATCGACGAGGAACGTGTCATGGAAAGCGCGCCTCCTCCTTCCCCGAATTTCCCTGTTGACCTGTGATCTGGTTGTGATATTCATTTTCCCTGACTTTTTTTTGAGCGAACAACAAAAACTTAAGAACCTGGCAAGGCAAACCTTGTTTACAGCCCGCTGCGCCGGAAATGCGTCCAGCCGTAAGGACGCATCGCTGGCGAAAGGACAAGCGTAATGTTTGAGCAGACCCTGGATCCGACAGGACACGTGTGGCTGAGCGTCCTGATTTCTCTTGTTCCGCTGTTCGTGCTGCTGTTCATGCTTGCGGCGCTGCGCATGACGGCCTGGCTGGCCTCGATCCTCGTCGGCGTAATCACCATCCCTATCGGCGTTTTTGTGTGGCACGCGCCGCTCGCCGGCACGCTCAAATCCTACCTTTATGGCGGATTGACGGGCTTTTGGGTGATCGACTGGATTACGTTCTGGGGCCTGATCATTTTCAACACGCTGGTGTTGACGGGAGATTTCGAACGATTTAAAAACTGGATGATCCATCACGCCACCGCTGACATTCGAATTCAAACCATCATGCTGGCCTGGGCGTTTGGAGCGCTGCTCGAAGGTCTGGTAGGGTTCGGCTATCCGTGGGCAGTCGTGGTGCCCATTCTCGTGGGACTGGGAATCGCGGACCTGGATGCGATTCGCGTCGCCGCTCTCGCAAACAACGCGCCGGTTTCTTATGGAGCTCTGGGCGCGCCCATCCTCGGACTCGCTGCCGTGACGGGATTGCCAATGCTCGCGCTGTCCGCCTCCATTGGGAATGTTGTGGCGGTTCTTGCGCTTCTTCCGCCGTGGGTGCTGATTTACCTCGTCAGCGGCTGGGAAGGAGTCACAGAGGCGTGGCCGCTCGCGATCGTGGGATCTCTCTCTTATATTTCGGGGCAGTGGCCCGTGGCACATTACCTGGGGCCCTACCTGCCGGATTTAAGCGGGGCGTTGGTTTCCTTCTGGGTATTATTTATTTTTGTGAAGGTCTGGCGCCCGAAGACGATTCGTGGATTTGGCGGCAAGCCGCTGGCGCTGTCGCCCACTTCGGCGGCAAATGCGCTGGAAATGGGCAGCCTTCGCCAGGCATTTAATTCCTGGATGCCATTCCTTGTTTTGATTCTCGTGGTAGTGGGCTGGACCGGCCCATGGTCGCATCTGCCCGGATACAGTTTGACGAGGTTGACCGTCCAGGCCCTCTCCTCCGTCACTCACACCCCCATTTCCTCGACCTTCAACTTTGCACCGCTCGGCGGCGGCACATCGACGCTGGCCTCCTGGCTGATTATTTTGGCAATTCTGCGGCCTTCTCGACAGCAATTAGGGCAAGTGTTTTCGCGCACTTTCAAACAGATGTGGGGAGCATTGCTGGTTGCGTTTTTTATTTTTGCGCTCGCTTACATGTTTGTCTACACCGGGATGGCGAACTCGCTGGCCTTCGGACTCTCCAAAATCGGCTTATTTTTCGTTGTGCTCGCGCCCGTCCTCGGCTGGGTCGGCGTTGCACTTTCCGGAAGCAACACGTCCACCAATGCCATGTTCGGCCCAGTGCAGGCAATGACGGGCAGGTTGCTGCATCTTCCGGTGCTGCTGTTGCCTACGTTCAACTCCGTCGGATCCGAAGTGGGCAAACCGATCGCGCCGCAAACCGCCAGCGTGGGCGTTTCCACCAGCAAACTTGTGCGCAGCGAAGGCCAGGTCATCCGGCACAATATGGGCTGGACTCTAATTCTGCTCGCCTACCTGATCCTGATCAGCATCCTGTTCTATTATTTCTTCCCGAATTCCATGTCGCTGTAGGACGGGCTTCAGCCTATCTGCTTTTGTTACCGGCAAATCACTACCGACATCGGTTTGTAGCGCACGCCTTCAGGCGGGCATGGTGGATTCGCGCAAATGCCCGCCTGAAGGCGGGCGCTACAAAACCAAAAAAGAGTCCTCAGACGGGCTCCACCCCCACCGCCGCTCCCGCCTAACGTTTCCTTGCTGAAATGACGATCAAACTTATGTGGGGCAAGGCAACGGTTTCCTCTCAGAACGGGC
>PMOP01000540.1:0-1955 GCA_003161495.1 Acidobacteriota bacterium
CTCACCACGATTTTTACGCTCGGCCTGGCGGTCGCGGGATTGCCAACCGGCTATCTTCTGTCGCGCTTTTCCCGGAAGACGGTGCTGCTCCTCGGAATCGGAATTTTTTCCACGGGGACGGCGCTTACCGTTCTGGCGCTCGGATTTTCGGATATGCTTGTGTACCTCGCCGCGACGGGCATCGGCGAAGCGATGCAACTGACGGTGATGATCGCCATCGCCGCCAACTATTTTGTCGGCTATCGCGCCGCCGCGATCGGATCGATGAACGTTTTTTTTGGCCTGGGCGCTTTTACGGGTCCCATCCTCGGCGGCCTCCTGCTTACATCGTATCGAAATTGGCACGTGCCGATGATGGCCTTCGGATTTTTTGGCTTTCTCATGATCGCGGTGATCAAGCTGAGCGTGCGCCCGTGGTTTAGCGAGACGCATCGCGCGGCTGACGCCCGCACGGATCTGCTCGGCGCGCCCACTCTGTGGAATAGAAATACGATTATCTTGACAATCCTCAGCGTAATCGGCGGCCTTGTTCTATTTGGCTTTACGGGGATGTACCCAACCTATTTGCGTGAAGGCCTCCATTACACGCCCAAGGCGGCGGGGTTCGTCGCGAGTTTTTATGGAGCGGGAGCGCTGCTCTCGATTTTCGGCGGCTGGCTGGGCGACCGCTTCTCGCCGCGAGTCGTTTTAAGCGCCGCGTTCTTTTGCATCGCCGCTCTCGGCTACCTGTGCTTTCACGGTTCGGAAGCGATTCTTCCCCGCGCCATCCTGACGTGCGCCTACGGCGCGATCGGCAGCGGCACGATTTACGTCAATCTGGCCGCCTACCACGTGAAAGCGGTGCGCAGCAGTTTGTCCAGCCGCGCCTCAGGAATGTTCGTGACCAGCCTCTACGCCGCCGCAGCCGCGGCCGGCTACTTGATGGGCGGAATCGCCAGCCACGCCGGATGGGCCCTCGCAGGAGAGCTTCAAATCTCGCTTCTGTCCGCTGTCGCGGGAATTCTGGGGTTGACTCTGCGGCCTGAGAAGATGTCTCTGTAGTTGGCGAGGGAAAACCGTATTGCACATGCCGCAAATTCTCGTACCGAATGAATCTAATCGATGAGTGATGGGACACAAAACCTACTCGCGCTGAATATTGATCTCTTCATAGTCATGTCGATTGGGTTAGGCCTGATGATACTGTGGTCCCGCACGACCAGAGGTGTGTGGCCTAATCTAAAAAGAATAATCTTTTTGTCAGGACTAAATCTATTTTTCTGGGTTTTGGGAAATATCATGTATTTCTATTTCAAGTCCCACTAGCCTAACCTCGTTTTCTATAGCTGAGTTGATTTTCAAAGGTGCCGTCCTTACTTCGAGAGTCCGCGATTGATCAGGCCATATGGCGTTTCGCCTTTGAGGCACGCGAGGACCTGCTCGATGGCGCGGAGTTGGAGGGTTGCGCGGGCTTGCTCGCTGAGCCAGGCGGTGTGCGCCGTCACGATCATTTTGGGATGATGGACGAGAGCGGTGCGGATGTGTGTTACGGCGGTTTCCGATTCGAGGACATCGAGGGCGGCGCCGAAAAGTTTTCCTGCATCGAGCGCCGCTATGAGCGCGGCTTCATCGATCAGGCCGCCGCGCGCGGTGTTGATGATCGACGCGGTGTTTTTCATTTTGGTGAAGGCGGCTTCGCCGAAGAGATGGTGCGTTGATTCGTTGAGCGGCGCGTGCAGGGAAATAAAATCGGCGCGCTCGAGCAGGGCGTCGAACGAAACGAGTTCCGCTCCCATTTCGCGGGCGGGGGGCTCGCTCAAATAGGGATCGTGGATGATCACTCTCATTCCCAGCGCGGTTACTTTTCCGGCCAGGAGCGAGCCGATCCTTCCGCAGCCGACCAGGCCGCACGTTTGGCCGCGCAATCGCTGCAGCGGCGGCATTTTGGCGACGGCCCAGATGTCTTCTCGCGCCAG
>PMOP01000540.1:2042-4316 GCA_003161495.1 Acidobacteriota bacterium
ACGATGATGCGGCAGCGCTGCATGGCGGAAATCGCGCGTCTCGTGACAGGGGCGCGCGCCGTCAGGACGCCGTCCGCGTCACGACACAATTCCGCGACTTGCTCTTCATTCACCGCTTGGCCTGTGACCAACGTGCCGCCGGCTGCGTACACCGCGCGCTGTTCCTGGTCGACATCGCGGAAACGGTAATCGGTAATGACGATCTTCAAGTTCTCCTCCGCTGCAAATTTCCGTTCACGAATAATGCAAAGGGGTTGCGGCTTTGTGTTTTTGTGGCGCAGGCTTCAGCCTGTGGGTTTACTCCTTGCATAGCCTAAAACCCACAGGCTGAAGCCTGCGCCACCAAATTCCTTCCACCAGACACCTTTGAACCTCTCTGCAGAATTGCATTTCAGCAGTTATACTCAGCCGGCCCGTAAATTTGACATGCTCTTTCATATAATGCTAATGGAAGTGTGCATTTATTTTTGAGGAGGAACACGCTGTGTCCGATATTGGAATGATACCGGTGGATTGGGAAGTGCGATTTGATCCGCAGCGGATGCTGCGCGAACGTTTGCAACGCGCCAAGGACGCGCTCAACAACTCCGACCTCGATGCGCTGTTTGTTTTTCGCACCGAGGATGCCCGATACCTGACAGGCTATCGCCATCATCTTGGTCCCGCGTTCATCATGGGAAATGCGGTCACGGTGCTGTCACGAAATCACGATCCGATTCTGTGGACCATGGACTTTGAGCATTGCAAGCTGCGCATGCCGTGGCTTTCGCCGGATCAGATACGCCCGCGCGCGAATTTCCGCGAAAAAATCGGGATGAAACGCTGGGCGGAGCAGGTCGAAGGACTGGTCGGATCGCTCTCTGGAAAACGAGTCGGCATCGACATCTGGGACCTGAACATGGAAGCGGCGATTCGGGAAGTTTTTCCGAAGACCACGTTTGCTGACGGATATCAAAGCGTGCTCATGCGCGCCAAGGAAATCAAGACGCAAGACGAAATCATCTGCCTGAAAATCGCGAACGCAATTACCGAGGCGGCGCTGCACCGCGGGTTGCAGGCGTTGCGTCCCGGAATCAAGGAATGCGAAGTTCTGGCGATCATCTGGGAAACCATGACGGCGATGGGCAGCGAGTGGACGCAATGCTCCAACATTATCTGCTCCGGGCCTTACACCGCTCCTTACCGGCGGTTCACATCGGACAGAATTATTCGCAACGGCGACCTCGTCATCCTGGATGTCGGCGCGGGCTACAACGGCTACTGGGGCGATCTGACGCGCACGTGGGTTTGTGGAAACGTGAAGCCCACGCCCGAGATGCGCGACCTTCATCAGAAGTGCTACAACGCGCTGTTCAATGCGGGAAGCAAAGTGCGGCCGGGCGCCACCAATGCCGAAGTTTTCGCAGCGGCCGATCCGTATGTGCTCGACAGCCTGGGCCACGGCTCGGGCGTAAATCCCTGGGAAGCTCCTTATTTCAGCCCCGCGTCGAAAGATGCGCCCGTGGTGCTCAAGGAGGGAATGGCGTTCAATCTGGAGCCGTACGCCGGAAAACCNNGAATTGCATCCGTTGGACACGACGACTGGGCGCACGAGATAAGTTTTTAGTAGCACAGCCACTCTTGGCTGTGTGCATTTATTAACCGCGGCAAAAACCGCACAGCCAGGAGTGGCTGTGCTACTTGATTTGACGCCGGCCCAATAAAATGAATGCAAGCGATACAAACCCGGACGAATTGCCATCTTTCCGCCTCGATGGCCGCCTGGCCATCATCACGGGCGCGAGCGACGGCATCGGCCGCGCCTTTGCTCTGGCCTATTCGCGCTCAGGAGCTGAAGTCGTTCTGGTGAGCCGCACGCGCGAAAAACTTCTGGAAGTGCAGCGCTTGATCGAAGCCGCGGGAGGATGCGCGCACGTCATCCGCGCCGACGTTGGCAAAATCGAAGACATTCGATCGGTCGAGCAGGAGGTATCGCGGCTCATAAATTCTTCCAAAGATAAGGGCCGGGATCCCGCTCTGGTGCTGGTGAATTGCGCGGGCTTCGGTTTCACAAAGCCCGCGCTCGATATCACCGAAGAGGACTGGGACCGAATTCTGGACGTCCACGCCAAGGGAACATTTTTCTGCTGTCAGAGCATGGGGCGTCTGATGATCGAGCGCGGCTACGGCAAAATCATCAACCTGAGTTCCACGTGGTCGACAAGCACCGACATGGGCAAAAGCGTTTACGGCATCGCAAAAGCTGGCGTGTCCTATCTCACAGCCGCTCTCTCC
>PMOP01000540.1:4326-15045 GCA_003161495.1 Acidobacteriota bacterium
TTTCTGGCGAGTCCGGCGTCGGATTTTGTCAGCGGCCACACCCTTTATGTTGATGGCGGATGGAACGCCGCGATCTGAATGTTTCAGTAGCACAGGCTTCAGCCTGTGGGGTTTGATCCTTTCAAGGACTAAACCCCACAGGCTGAAGCCTGTGCTACTAAAAACCTCCCACACCGTGAGCGAGCAATGTTGTTAATTTGCTCTCAAGGTTGCACGTCGTAAACTTTCACGGCAAGTTGCGCGTCCGGCTTCCCCTTGCCTGAAACTGCGGCGTAGAAACGATTTAGCTGCGGCACATAGAGAGAAGTCTTGGCGCGATATCCTGTCGGCACGTCCGCAACAAACTCGTAGTGGTCCGCATCCTTCTGCGCGAGAACCGTGGTCGTCTCCGAACCCGACAAATAAATTCGTTTGCGCGCGGCGTCGAACCACATGTCATCGTTGAACGCCGAGCACGGCACGTTGGTGACGATCTTACCGGTGTCGGTATCGAACACAAAAAATTTCGGCGGAGTGCGCGTGGCGACAAAGAGGCGATGATTCGGTTCATCGAGCGCCATGGAATTGGGAGTTTCCGCGCCGGTGATCGGCCAGCGGGCGACGATCTCGCGGGTATCGAGGTCCACGACACCAACCTCTTTAGGCCCCGTCAGATTCACATACATTTTTTTGCCGTCGCGAGAAATGGCCATGGCCTCCGAATGATTTCCGGGAAGCGTGATATCGCCCACGAGTTTGAATGCTTTCGTGTCGATGATGTTGATCTTATGGTTTTGTCCGCCGGTTTCGCCGCCGCCGCTTTCCACGTAGTAATATTTATTCACTGGATTAAATACCGCGCCGTCCACGCCTGGAGGAAGTTTGATCGTGTTCAGAATTTTGTAATCCTCGCCGCTCACGAGTTCCACCATTCCGAAGCCGTCACCATCCGTCACGATCAGTTTATTCACGTCGGGCATGTACAAAATTGCATGAGGCTGGCCGAATCCGGCGATGCTTGTCACCCGTTTGCCGTCAAGGTCAAACACTTCCACCGTTTTGTGATCTTCGGCGGCGAGGAACAGGCGCTTGCCTTTCAGGTCCACCGTGAAGTGGTCGAAGTCGCCGGTAAAACCCGGCAGCGGCGTGGTGGCAACGAGTTTCAGCGGAAGTTTTTGTTGCGCGCCGATTCTCGCGGCAAACCCGAAAAGCAGCAGTGCGCCGATCCCCAGTATTCTATTGGCGTACATGCGCGACCTTTCTTTTTCGCTTGCGGCTACTTTACTAGTTTGAATTTATCGATGCGCCGTCCGATATCCGTTTCGGCGACGTAGATGTTGCCCTTGGAGTCGATATCCAGCGTGTGGCAATGAGTGAATTCGCCGAGCTGATGTCCGGGGCGGCCGAATTTCGTGATTTCGTTGCCCTCATGATCGAGAATGTGGACGAGCTCGTTGCGGCCGTCGGCAACGATCATGTATTTCTGCGCGGGATCGCGGGAAAAGCGCAGCCACCACGCGGTGCCCCAGGAATCGGGCGTTTCTTCGTGCCCGGACTTGATCCAGATGTTCTTCTTGAAATTTCCCATCTTGTCGAACACTTGAATCCGGTTGCCCTGGCGGTCGCAAACGTACACGAGGCCGCTGTTGTCCATCACCACGCAATGCACCACGCCCATGAACTTGCCGCCGTCGCCTGCAGCGGATTCATCCTTGGTGGCCTGTTCGCCGAACTGGCGCAGGAATTTTCCATCCTTGTCGAACACCACGATGCGGTGATCGCCGTAGCCGTCGGCGATGTAGATGTCGCCATTCGTCGGATCGACGGCGATATCCGCCGGCTTATTCAAAAGGTTCTTGCTGCGGTTCATGGCGATGCCGGTGATCAGGCCCGTGGAGCTGTCGAAAAGTCCCTTGGTGCCGATTTGCAGCAACATTTTGCTTCCGTCGTGCGTGTATTTCTGCACGACGGCGTCATCGTTGCCGGCGACATAGATGTTGTTCTCTTTGTCCAGGATGCAGCCGTGAATGGAAGCCGGAGCCGTCTTGAAATCGCCGAACGTATTCACCAGGTTGCCGTCTGAATCATATTCGAGCACGGGAGGCGCCGGCGTTCCGACCAATTTTTCTTTGTCCTGCAAGTCGCCGCGGTTCACTTCGAATACGTGGTCCTGAGCATCCACGCAAATGCCGCCGGCGCGCCCGGTGACCATCAGGCCCGGCAGGGGCTTGGGCCATGTGGGATCCACTTCGTATTTCAGAACCTGCGCTTGTGCTGAATAGCATCCGACTAAAATGATGGTCAGGCCCACGTAGAGCCATATTTTGCGTTGGAACAATCCCGGTTGTCTCATTTTCCGCCTCCCAAATTTATTCGCGATCGAACAGCTGAAGTAGTACGTTCCGTGTAGCACAGCCACTCCTGGCTGTGCGGTTTTATACGCCGCTCAAATACAAACCGCGCCCGGTTTCACCACAATCGCGAAAACCGCACAGGCAAGAGTGCCTGTGCTACTTTTTCTTCAAGCCCAGTTGCAGGGCTTCGGCCAGGTGAATCGCCCGGCGTCCCGTGGATTGCTGGATTTGTTCCCGGCAACTGAAGCCGTCGGAAACAATGAGCGCGCTCTCCGGCGTATTTCGCACCGCCGGCAATAGTACGCGTTCGCCTACCGCTTGCGACACTTCGTATTTTTCTTTCTCGAAACCAAACGGGCCGGCCATTCCGCAGCAGCCGGAATCGATGGATTGCAGATCCACGCCCATCTTTCGGAGCAGTGATTCTTCATCGCTGAGCCGCATAATCGATTTGTGATGGCAGTGCCCGTGCAGCAGCACTTTTCCTTGAAGTTGCGGCGGCTTGTAATTCGGCGCGTGATGTTCCAGGAATTCGCTGAGAAGAAACGTCTGGTTTCGCAGTTTCGTTGCGCGCACATCCAGCGGAAACAGATTGCGAAGCTCATCGCGAAATACGGAAGCGCAACTCGGCTCCAGAACGACCAGCGGCACGCTCGCCATAATTTGCGGAGTCAAGAAGCTCAATATTCGTTCCAGATATTCCTTCGCTTTGTCGAGAAACCCGAAATCGTAGAGAGGCCTTCCGCAGCACAGGTGAATTTGCGGGACGATGGCGTTGAATCCCGCGTCCTGGAGAACCTCCAGCGCCGCGCGGCTGGTTTCCGGATGGAAATAATTGTTGAACGTGTCCGCCCACAAAATCACGTCGCTTTTCCCGGACGTTGTGGCCGATCCGTTCGTTCCGCCGAGGTTTGGAACGCGATTTTTCCGGGCCCAACTTTGGAATGTGGAGCGAGCGAGCTGGGGCATGGTTCGCTGCGGCGCCAGATCCAAAACGCTTTGCAGAATTTGGCGGAACCCCGGCGCATTGCTGAAGAAATTTGCCAGCCGCGGAACTTTCGATCCAAGCTTTGCCCAGCGGTCGATCATTCCAAACGCATACGCATGCAGCGGACGTGCCTTGTCTTCGTAATAATGCGCCAGGAATTCCGCTTTGTATGTGGCCACATCGACGTTCGTCGGGCACTCGGATTTGCAAGCCTTGCACGCCAAACACAAATCGAGCGCTTTCTTGACATGTTCGTCCTTCCACCCGTCGCGCACCACTTCGCCCTGCAATACTTCAAAGAGCATGTGCGCGCGGCCGCGCGTGCTGTGCTCTTCCTCGAGCGTCACCATGTAGCTTGGGCACATCGAACCGCTGTCGTGCTTGCGGCATTCGCCGAGCCCGATGCATCGCAACGTGGCTTTGGCGAATGACCCGTCGTCGTCCGGAAAGTGAAAATAAGTTTTGGGATCGTTCGGCTTATAGTCCGCTCCCAAACGCAAATTTTCGGTGGGAAGATATGCGTTGACCACTTTGTTCGGATTCATCTTGTTGTCCGGATCCCACGCGGACTTGAATTCGCCGAAGGCCTTGATCAGTTCGGGACCGAACATCTTGGGAAGCAACGCGGCACGGGATTGCCCGTCGCCATGTTCGCCGGAAAGCGAGCCGCCGTAACTGACCACCAGGTCGGCGGCGCGCTCGACGAATTCCATGTAATTGCGGATTCCATTTTCGCTCTGTAAATCGAAACTCACGCGCATGTGAATGCAGCCGTGTCCAAAATGCCCGTAGAACGATGTGTGGTAGTGATACTCATCGAGCAACTTGCGGATATCGCGCAGGTAGTTGCCCAATTTTTCCGGCGGCACGGCCGCGTCGTCCCATCCTTCCCATTCGGGAGGGGAACCCGGCGCTGCAGCGGCGGCGCGCGGCCCGGCCTCGCGCAGTTTCCAGACGAGGCGAGCTTCAGCCTTCGTGTACAGCCGCATGTTCGGAGGGTCGGCCGACTGTTTCAACTGATCGATCAGCTTGCGCGCGGCTCCATCCGCCTCGGCCGGATCATTGGAACCGAATTCCACGAGCAGGAAGCCTCGTCCCTCCGGAATCAATTCGAGGTTCGGAGCATTTTTCTTTTTGAGGCCGTCGACGATGCTTCCTTCAAACCCTTCGAGGCCGATGGGTTTCAAAGGCAAAATTTCCGGGACATGATCGGCCGCGGAAAACGTATCACGGTAGCCGAGGCACACGAGCGATCTGTGCTGCGGGCTCTCGATCAGGCGCAATTTGGCTTCGAGCACGATCATGCACGTGCCCTCTGTTCCCACCAGCGATTTCGCCACGTTGAAGCCGTTTTCCGGCAGCAATTGATCGAGGTTGTAACCGGAGACGCGGCGCGGAATGTTCGGATACTTCGCGCGAATGAGGCCGGCGTACTGGTCGCGGATATTCCGCAGCTTGGTATAAATCGCGCCGCGACGCCCTCCCTCTGCGACGACGGAATCGATATCGGCCTCGCCGGAAATGGCGCCGACCGTCATCTGCGTGCCATCGTAAAGCAAAATGCGCAGCTCGATCACATTGTCGACGGTTTTTCCAGCCAGCAGGGAATGCGTGCCGCAGGAATTATTTCCGATCATTCCGCCAAGTGTGCAGCGGCTGTGCGTGGATGGATCGGGGCCGAACGTCAGTTGATTCTTCTCCGCCCGGTTGCGCAGCGTATCGAGAACGACGCCGGGCTGCACGCGCGCGAATCTTCCGGCAGGGTCGATCTCCAAAATTTTGTTCATGTATTTCGTGAAATCCAGAATCACGGCGACGTTGCAGGTCTGCCCGGCGAGACTTGTGCCGGCTCCGCGCGGCAAAACAGGAGCGCCGAATCTTCTGCACGCGGCCACCGTCGCAATCACATCGTCGTCGTCGCGAGGAACAACAAGGCCAATTGGAATCTGGCGGTAATTTGAGCCGTCGGAGGAATACAACGCGCGGCTACCGCGGTCAAAGCGCACCTCGCCCTTCACCACGCGCTGGAGTTCCTTTTCGAGTTCGCCGGCCTGCGCGAAGGAATCCACGGGCTTGGCGTGCGAACTGAGAGGCAACGGAGCCGAAATTTGCACTGTGCTCATAATTGGGGTTGATGCAGCACGGTATTCTGACTCTCCAGAACTTACATGGCAAGCGGAAGTCGCGTAGGAATTGCATCTATTTGGATTGCGGCAAAAGCCGAAAGCTGTTCACCCTAAAAACGGGCTGCAGCGATAAGGCCTGCGCCGCCGGTAATTGTTGGTTTCGTAGAGGCCTCTCCATCCCGTGCACTTCGGGACGAAGACGTCACATGTACTCTGGAAAGGATTCGCCACCGTTCCGAAAAAGATTGCTGCCAGCGATGGCGCGGTGTATATCTCAAAGACTGCGAGCAAAACAAAACAATCAGGTCTAGATTATCCGCGGTGTGATGGAGGAATGGAAATGGAGAAGTTGGACGTGTCCGGGCGAAGCCATGTGCGTTGGGTGGTGCTGCTTCTCCTGTGCTTGATGTACCTCATCACGTATCTGGATCGCGTGAGCCTTGCGAACACCGCGACGCTCATTATGAAAGAATATGGTTTCAGCAAGGTCACCATGGGAGTTATTTTCAGCGCCTTTATCTGGTCGTATGCGCTCTTCCAGGTGCCTGGCGGATGGCTCGGCGATCGCTTCGGCCCGCGACGAGTGCTCTCCACCATCATGGCGTATCGCACCGTGATCGCTGTCCTCACGACATTGGCCACTGGGTTTTATTCCTTGTGGGGCATCCGATTTCTGCTCGGCGTTGGCGAGGCCGGCGCGTTTCCCACCGCGACGCGAGCCATGCAGATGTGGTACCCGCGCGATGAACGCGGCTTCGTGCAGGGCATCAGCCATGCCGCCAGCCGATTCGGCGCGGCGATTGGACCTCCCGTTGCCGTCGCGATCATGATTCATTACGGCTGGCGATCGGTTTTTTATGTGATCGGCATTTTGAGTTTGCTGTGGTCTCTGCTTTACATGACGGTGTATCGCAACATGCCGGAAGAGGACGTCCATGTGAGTCGCGCCGAACTCGCTCGCATCCGCGGGCTCAACGAAAAAGGCGAAATCAAGCAGGCCAACGTCGCCAAGCGGCCAAAAGTTCCGTGGAGCATTCTGCTCAAGCATGGAAATATGTGGGCCGTAATGTGCGCCTACGCCACGTACATTTATTCTCTCTGGTTTTTTCTTTCCTGGCTGCCGTCCTATCTCGTCGAGTACCGCCATTTCACTCTGATTAAAACGGGCTGGTTTGCATCGATGCCTTTAGGGGCTGGAGTCATTGGAGACGCTTTCGGAGGATGGCTCACGGACAAGCTGCTGCTGAAGACCAACAACCCCAAGTTTTCGCGCCGCTTCGTCGCGATCGTAGCGATGCTGGGCTGCGCCTCTTTCACGATGTTGGCGGCCTTGTCGTCGAGTCCGAATGGAGCTGTTTATTTCCTGACCGCGGCAATGTTTTTCCTCGAAATGAACATTGGTCCCGCATGGGCCGTACCGATGGATATCGGCGGAGAATTCTCCGGCACTGTATCCGGCATGATGAACATGGCCGGACAATTCGTCGGCGCGCTGTCTCCCACCGTCTTCGGCATCCTAGTGTCGAGAGGCTCATGGGTAGCTCCGTTTGCCGTCTCCGCGGGGCTGCTCTTTATAGGCGCCGCCATCTGGGCATTCTGGATCGACCCCGAGCAGTCCGTCATCGATAGAGGCGAAGGAATGACGGGACCTTCCGTAGGAATCCTTCCGACGCCCGTGGCTTCTGTGAATCGATAGCGCGGAGAACCGATGCAAACGCGTCCGCCAACTCAGTAATATTTTTCCTGGACAATGTATCTTTTTTGGTACACGCTTGATAGGTGAGGCGGAATGCCCGACGAGCAGCCTCTTCGAATCCCTGTTCTTTTCTAGAGGACGGCTGCGGGCCGGGAGCCTGTTCTCGAATGGCTGCGCGACCTTGGCCAAGAAGATCGTCGAGCGATCGGACGGGACCTGATGCGAGTGCAATTCGGCTGGCCGGTTGGAATGCCTCTAGTCCGGAGTATGAAGGATGGGCTCTGGGAGGTACGCTCAATCCTGCCGAGCCGGAGAATTGCGCGGCTGATGCTATGTTTTCACGAGAACAAGATTGTCGTGCTCCATGGCTTTATCAAGAAGACGCAGAAGACGCCGGGTGAAGATATCGATTTGGCAAGACGACGCATGGGAGAGGTGACTTCATGAGAAAAAAGAACCCTCACATTGGATCTTCGCTGGATGACTTTCTAAAAGAGGAAGGTATTCTTGAGGAAACCCGAGCCGCCGCCCTCAAAGAGGTGCTCGCATGGCAGGTTCAGAAGGCGATGAAAAAGAAAAAGATTAACAAAGTGGAAATGGCACGACGCATGAAAACAAGCCGCGCGGCTCTCGACCGGCTGCTCGACCCGGGCTACGCGTCGGTCACACTCCAAACTTTGTGTAAGGCGGCCCGTGCGGTTGGACGGGATCTGCGGATAGAGCTGGTGTAGTTTGTTGATTCAACTCCAGTAGGCAATCACCGTGCCATGGCGGCGGGCTCGGATTTCTTTTGCGGCGTGGCTAGGGAATTGAGAGCCGCCATGACGCCGCCTTCCTTGTGAGGCACGCCGGCCAGACGAAGACCCATTTCCACTCCGCACAGCGTTCCCGCGAGCATCAAATCGTTGAAACTGCCCAGGTGTCCGATGCGGAAAACTTTTCCCGCGAATTTGGACAGGCCCGCGCCGAGAGACATGTCAAAATGTTCGAGAATCACGGCGCGCAATTTATCCGCGTCATGGCCCTCCGGCATGAAAACCGCAGTCAGCGAACTGGAATATTCGCGAGGCTCCTCGCAAACGATCTCGAGGCCCCAGGCGCGGACAGCCGCGCGAGTCGCTTCCGCGTAGCGGTCATGCCGCCGGAAAATATTGGCGAGTCCCTCTTCGCGCATCATGATCAGCGCCTCTCGCAAGCCGTAGAGAAGATTGGTCGGCGGCGTGTACGGAAAAAATCCGCTGCGATTCGGCTTCAGCATTTCCTGCCAGTCCCAATACGACCGCGGCAACTTGGCATTTTCGCTCGCGCGCAGCGCTTTTTCGGAAAGCGCGTTGAAACTCATGCCCGGAGGAAGCATCAACCCCTTCTGCGATCCGGCGATGGTGACGTCGACTCCCCATTCGTCATGGCGATAGTCGATGGAAGCGAGCGAAGAAATCGTGTCCACCAGCAGCAGCGCCGGATGGCGCGCCGAATCGAGCGCGCGGCGAAGTTCCGGGATGCGGCTCGTCACGCCCGTCGAGGTCTCGTTGTGCACTACCAGGACTGCCTTAATCGCGTGGCCTTTGTCCGCAGCCAGCCACGATTCCAGTTCCGCGGCGCTCGCCCCTCGTCGCCAATTGCCGGGCACGTAATCAACCTGAATGCCGAATTTTTCCGCGACGCCTCGCCAGAGGAACGAAAAATGCCCTGTCTCAAACAGCAGCACGCGATCACCGGGAGAGAGAGTATTTACAAGCGCCGCTTCCCATGCTCCCGTTCCGGAAGCCGGATACATGATCACGTGGCCGGACGTTTGAAAAATTCCTTTCATCCCCTCGAGAACTTCCTTGCCCAGGCTCGCGAATTCCGCGCTGCGGTGATCGATCACCGGCGAATCCATGGCGCGCAGGATTCGATCCGGCACATTGGTAGGCCCTGGGATTTGGAGGAAGTGGCGTCCTGTATGAATCATGGCGGCTCCGTGTGAATCCGTATGAGGTTGAGGCAAAATTGTACCTGCTCGATGCAGCGGAGCGCAACCCGACGCAACGCGTTCAAGTTGACGAAATATCTGGTACTGTTGTACGAATGTTGGAAGGCGTGCGCGGAGAAATCCAACCGCAACTGAGTAGCAACCGCAGGCGTCCAATTGAAATGGGAGTTTCTCATGACCACCGGATGGAAAGCGATATTGTCAGGCGGGATTTTGACGGGAGCCGCGTTGCTGTCGTGGGCCGTAAGCGGCCGGGCGCAAATGAAGGGCGCGGCGACCAGTGAAATTTCAGGAACAGTAACAGCCAACAGGGATTACGCCCTGAGCAAAGCGTCGGGAAACCATATTCCCTCTCTCTATGCGGTGCGAGTCCGAGCCAGAGACGCGGAGCGCCACATTACCTACACGGTCTTCACGCAAAAAGGCCACTACCAAATTTATAATTTGCCCCCCGGCACTTATCAGATGTCGGCTCTGCAGGACGGATTTGACTCCAATGGGCCCACGATTGAATTGAAAGCTGGAGACACGAAGACCGCCGACGTGGCATTAGTGGTCCGGCCCGACAAACTGCGCGCCGAGCTAGTCGACTTCGACACGCTCTTTACTCCCGGCCCCACTCGCGACTATCTCATGAACAACTGCATGGGTTGCCACGGCTACGAGCATATCCCCTGGCAACGCATGGGCGGCCGGAACGACGAAGTCTGGGGAAATGCCGTGAGCCGCATGTTCGATATGGACGGCACCAGCCCCGTTAACCATACCGGCGTTCCCCAAGTGAACCCCGCCGCCATTCCCCAGGAAAAGCGCGATGAAATCGTCGCGTACTTCGCGAAGATTTTTCCGGATGGCGGAAAGCCGCGCGACCTGAAGCTGGATGATCTTCAGCTCGACGAAGCCGCGCTTTCCCGGGCCATCTACATTGAGTACGACCTGCCTCCCGCCACGCCTGGAAAGAAAAACCCGGAGATTTCCAGCCACGACGTCTGGCCCAGCCGAATTTCGCCGACCGTCTATGTATCCGAAATGGGCATGGACGTAATTCAAGGCATGGACAAGAACCGCATCGATTATCCCGGGCGTTTCACAACGTACGTGCTTCCGAATCCCGATCTCGGCCATCGCGTGCTCGGCCCGCACGGAATCACGCAGGCCAAGGATGGACACGTGTATGCGGCCGAAATCGACGAAAGCTCGATCGCCGAGTTGGACCCGGAAACCGGAAAAGTCACGCAGTATGAAACCCCGACGCGCAGCACTCCGCACACGATTCGCTCGGATTCCAAAGGCAATGTGTGGTTCACCGAAATGCAGGGCGTGAGCAAGGTCGCGAAGCTCGACGCCGTTACCAAAAAAATTACGGAGTGGGATCCTTCGCCGTCCGACACGAATGCTCACTACTATGGAATGACCGTCGATCAAAAAGATCGCGTGTGGGCCGTGGGAATGACTTCTCATAAGATCGTCGGCTACGATCCAAAGACCGACAAATGGTCCGTCTACGCAACGCCCACGCAACCTTCCGGGCCGCGCCGCCCTACTGTGGACTCCAAGGGCAAGGTCTGGTTCTCCGAGCACATCGGACAGGCGCTCGGCGT
>PMOP01000281.1 GCA_003161495.1 Acidobacteriota bacterium
ATAGTCGCTGAATTCGAAAGGCCAATACTCTGCATTTTGGAGGATGCGCGGCTTCACGAAACCCAGCGTACTGGTGAGGGCCTGGCAAAAGCTCCAGCCGGAGTCCTTGTTCATGGACAAGAGCATGCTGATTTCGTCATAACGGAAGCCGTCAGCATGAAACTCGTTGACGTAATAAAGAGCGGCGTTGATGATGAATTGACGAACGTTGTTATTCCACAGCGCAAACGACAAACCGCCGGTTCCCCTGTCCTGATCGGTAAAGTACAGGCTTTGATTGTTGTCGCCGGTAACGGCGCGGTCGAAAAAGTACAGGCACTGGTCGTCTTGCTGGAAGCCGCCTGCGTGATTGTAGACGACATCGAAGGTCACCGCGATTCCGTAGACGTGACAGAGATCCACCATGGCCTTAAGCTGCGCCGGCCCGGCACCGATATCCCGGATCGTCATTGGGGCGAAGCCTTTCTGCCCGAGCAGGCGGTTGACGGTGCTCAGGTATCCGGAGAGCGCAGGCTCCCCGAATACGACATACGGAAAATCCGGAGAAAAGTAGTCCGCGCCGTCGTAACCGAGGGAGGGATCGGTTTCGAGTTCGTCGACCGGCAGCGGTTGCAGGACGTTGACGCCCAGCGCGACCATGTACTCGATTTTTCCGATTACATCCAGAAATGTGGAAGCCGCGGTAGATCCCGATGACCCCGCTGCGCCCGTTACCAGGGATGCCGTATAGGTTCCGACATGCAACTGATACACGATCATGTCGGAAAAGTCGGGCGGCACAAAAGCCGCATCATGCCATGGATAGGCAGTTCCGCAACGAATCACACAACTGCAATTCGGAAACGGGGAGTCGGTGGCCATTTCGCGTGCATAAGGATCGCGCTTATAGCCGCTCGATCCCGCGCCGACAACCCAAAAGCGGTAGAGATCGCCATCCGCGGCATCGGAGACGAATCCCGCCCAATATCCCTGCGAGTCTTGCGCCATCAGCAGATCGTCTGTCTGGCCGGTGCGTGGTGTCCCCTGGAAGACGCCGTTGACGTAGACTGCGGTCGCCCTTGGCGCCCAGACCCGAAATGTCGCGCCACCGCCCGAGACAAGATTTGCTCCCATGGGAGTAGCGGACAGAATGTTAGCTTGCGAAATCACGAGGAACGCTCCTTGAATTTTGGAACCTGAATTTGGGAACGTGGTCCGGAACGACGTCAATCGCCGACGGGGTGACTAAGACCAAGCATACTCAATAATTCCTGGGTAACACTCGATAATCAGCGCGGCAACTTCAGCGTTTCCTCGATCTCATCCAGCCCGCGCACCACAATATCGGGAGCGAACCCCAGGTCTTCTAAATCCGCGCCAGACCGGTTGCACCAGCAGACACGGAAGCCGAAAGCCTTGGCTCCCGCCGCGTCCCACAAGTTCGATGAAACAAAGAGAATCTCTTCGGCGGGAAGGTTCAGTGTCCTCGGCCCGAGCGCATAAACGCGCGGAGACGGTTTGTACGTTTTCACCTGGTCCACGGAAATGGTTGCGGAGAAATACGATTCCAGTCCGTTGTGGCGGACGGCCGATTCCAGCATCTCCGGCGTGCCATTCGAAAGAATGGCCAGCGGCGATCCATTCAGGGCTTCGAGCGCGGGCCTTACGTCTTCAAACGCAGCGGGGGAGAAATACGCCTGCATGAGGAGATCGAGTTGTTGCCCGGTGGCTTCAATGGAAAGCTCCCGGACGGCCGCGCGCAGGGCTGCTTCGGTGACGTAACGGAAGTCCTCATAGCGCTCCATAAGCGCGCGCAACCAAGTGCATTCGAGTTGTTTGCGCCTCCACACATGGGAAAGGGCCGGCAATTCTCCTGCAATGCCGGCACCGGCGCGCTGCACGACCGAATGAACGTCGAAGAGCGTTCCATACGCGTCGAAGATGAAGGCACTGGGCTTCAAATTTGCGCTTGAACGGCAGTAGCGATCAGCACTCTCACATCGAGTGCCCCTCGAAGTGTGTTCATCATGATACAGCCGCGATCGGCGATCCCGACCAGCCGTTCGAGCAATTCCGGATCGCGGCTTTCCGCAGCGACCCGGAGCTCGATTGCAGCAAAGCGCGCGGGTGAATCGGCGAGGGAACCCACCACATCCATCCGCACATTGGAAATCTCAGCCTCCCGCGCCCTGATTGCCGCCAGCAGCGTGCTCATGAAGCACCCTCCGACGGCTGCCAGAAAAAGCTCGCCGCCCATCGGCCCCGCGTCGCCGCCACCCTTCGCGACGGGCCTGTCGATCGCAATCGTGTGCCGGCCGATGGTGGCTTCGGTGGCCGAAGCCGAAGTCTGCCGGAGTTGAATCTTCATCTCACTGGCCATATCGATTACGATATCGCGGGACTGGAGACGCCTGGAAGAGAAAAGTAGAACGTCGCGCCCTGGCCCGCTTTGCTGGTGGCCCATATCCGGCCCCCGTACCGCTCCAAAATGCGTTTGCATATGGCAAGGCCGAGGCCCGTCCCCGGATACTCATCCTTGAACAAGCGCTTGAAGAGACCGAAGATGCGATCGGCGTACTGCTGATCGAAGCCAATGCCGTTATCGCGGAACGCGATCGTCCAGATTCCATCGGCTTCCTCCGCGCAGACGTGGATCTCCGGCGCCACGCCCGGCTTGCAGTACTTGATTGAGTTCGAGAGCAGATTTTGAAAGACGTGGGTAATCTGCGCCGCATCGGCCTGCACTCTGGGCAACGGGCACACTGTGATCAGGGCGCCACTCTCCTCGATGCGGTTCTGGAGCACCGACAACGCGTCGTTCCAGGAGTTGGAGAGCTCTGAGGCCTCGATCGGGAGGTCGTTGGCCTGAATGGTATGCGAGAACGTCAAAAG